>JAJFBI010000717.1 GCA_020697385.1 Microvirga sp.
TGCGACCGTCGTCATGTTTCTGCGCCTTCAAGGAAAGGCCCTCTACACGCGAATCGAGTTCGACGAGCCGTGGGCGGCCGTGTGGAGAATCGAAGGCGGGAAACTTGTCCACGCCCAGGGATACATCAGCCGGCGCGACGCCGTCGAAGCCGCCGGACTGGAGGTGTAGACCTCGGGGATGGCTCCCACTGCGAGCGAGAAGCGAGCCGCCTCGTTAGTCGCTTTGCGGCGCACGCGGTCCGAGGAGCGGCAACAAATACCAAAACACCCCGAAGACCAAAGTCGCAATCGCGCCGCTGATGATCGCCAGCGTCGAGCCGTAGATGAAGTCGGCGAGCAGCATCACGGCACCAATCATCGCCGCAGCGAGGAACCCGACCCCCACGATCGACATCTTGTTCGAGGCCAGCAGGATCCGTTCCTTGTCGCGCTGGCGAAACCGAAGCCGATGCCATGCCGAGGGCGCGATCAGCAACGCAGATGAAAGCGCGGTCAAGCAGAGCACGATGAAGAAGAGGGCGCGCTGGAACTCAGTCGTCGTCGTGAATCCCTGAGCGAACGGCACCGCGAGCAGAAACGCGAAAAGCACCTGCACGCCCGGCAGCGCGACGCGCAGTTCGTTGAGCAGTTCGATCAGTTCGCGGCTGACGCGCTCCTCGTGATCTTCCTTGGCTGTGCCGCCCCCGCTGTCCTGTGCCACGGCGATTACTTCCAGCTACTGGCATGCGTTCCTGCCGCCGGGGGCATCCCTTCCGCAGCACCGCCTTTGCAGCAAACTCCCGGCGGAGAGATACTGCAAGAAGATGTCGCAGGAGAACGTCGAGGCAGTTCGCCGCTTCTATCACGCGTGGTCCCGGGACGACCTGCCTGGACCGACCGGGCTGATGGACCCCGAGATCGAGTACGTCAACCCGGCCGGAGCCGTCGAACCCGGGACGCGTCGGGGGTTGGCGGAGTTCGGCCGGGCAGTCGAGCGGGTCTTCGCGGGCTGGGACACCTGGACGATCGAGCCGACACAGCTCCGCGCGGCGGGACAGAACCAGGTGGCGGTGGTGGCCCGTTATCGATATCGCATTCACGGAAGTGGAGCCGACCTGGAGACCCGAATGTCGCACCTGTGGACTCTCCGCGGCGGCAAGGTTGTGCGATTCGCATGGTTCCACGGACCGGCGGACGCCCTCGATGCCGCAGGGCTGCAGGAGTAGGCGATGTCGCAAGAGAACCCGGAGATCGCCCGGCCTTGAGCTGACCGCGACCACCAAGGACGCAGCCATTCCGATGCGCATGCAGCGATGCACGCAGAATGACCCCGGATGGTATGTCTATGGGAGTACGGGTAACAGCAGGAAGAACGGTCCCCGGGAGGACGTGGGACGAGCACGGACGCAATCCAAGGAGGACCAAGGTGGCTCAGAGCACAACGAAGAAGCGCACCAGCGGGAGCACCAGGAGTTCCGGCGGCACCACGCGGCGATCCAGCGGCGGCACCACGCGGCGATCCAGCGGCGGAAGCACGCGGCGATCCAGCGGCGGAACCAGCAAGAGCCGGAGCGGCAGCACGAGCAAACGGACTTCAACGCGCAGCCGCTCGAACGGCGGAAGCAGCTCATCCCGGTCGCAGTCGAGCTCGCGTTCAGCGAGCACACGCCAGCGCAGCCGGAACGGCTCGGGTGGCTCCGGAAGCCCGGTCGAGACCGCGAAGCAGCTGGCCTCGAAGGGCAAGGACGCGGCCGCGGAGGGAGCGAGCACGACGGGCAAGGCGATCTCCTCGGCCGGCGAGAAGGCCAAGTGGCCCGCGCTTGCCGGCGGCGCCGCGCTGGCGGGCCTCGCAGGCGGCGTAGCACTGGGAGCCCGACGCGCGCCCGGGGCGAAGCTGATCGGTAAGCCGATCGTGAACGGCCGCAAGGCCGGTAAGGGCTTGGCCGAGGCCGGTAAGGGCTTGGCCGAGGCCGGCAAGGGGATCGGCAGGTTCAGCGAGAACGCCGGACAGCTGGCCGCGGAGCTGCGCCAGACGCGGGAGGCGCTTGACACCAAGCACCAGTCACCGATCGAGGTCGTGCTGCGCGCGCTGACCGCGCGCCGCTGACAGCGCTCGGCTCAAACGTGACATCGGAGCCGCCTCAGCGGCTCGCCAGGTGGAACCTCTGGCATATCTCGCAGCGGTAATACGTCTTGCCGAAGCGCGCTGCCTCCTGCTTGGCGACGCGCTCGCTGGCGTAGCCGCGTTTCGGCTTCCCGTCCCGGTTGAAATGCTCACCGACCAGTCGCTTGCCCACGAAGGCGAGCGTACCGGCGGCGCTTGCCAAGACTTAACGCCGGGCTTGCCGTCGCCTGACCGGCAGCCCGGATAGTGGCTCGCGCAAGCTACGAAGGAGCGGGAAATGAGCACGATCACGAAGATGGCACTGGCGGTACTCGCCGGGCTCCTGGTCGGTGGCGGCGCGCTCGCGGTGGCCGACAACGGCGCGGACGACGGTCTCGAGACGATGACCGTGACGACCACGACCGAGCAGCCGGGCGACGTCAGTGGGCCATGCGACGAAGCCGAGCACGCCAACGATCCGCGCTGCGACGGCACGCAGC
>JAJFBI010000718.1 GCA_020697385.1 Microvirga sp.
CGACGTGGTGCTCTATGCCGCCCAGTTCGAGCGCTGGCACCGGGGCGCCAACGAGGCGCTCGTCCGCCTCGGCGGCGAGGTGGTGGCGAGCGCCGCCGACGCCCATGGCCTGTCGGAGCTCATCGCCGTGCCCGGCACCGTCGCGCCCGCACAACTGCACGAAACCCTCACGAAGGCAGGTGCGAGTCTGGCCCAGCTCGCCGAGGTCGGCAGCCATGCCGAACGTTTCCACGTGAAATGAAATCAAGCCTGGGCTAGAGCATCCGCCAACAGATCGATTGTTAGGAACTAAAAAATGTCCGTTCGTCCCCAGCCCCGTCCCGGCGTGATGCAGATCGACGCCTATGTGCCCGGCAAGAGCAAGGCCGCAGGGGTTGCGAAGATCCATAAGCTCTCCTCCAACGAGACGCCGCTCGGCCCCTCGCCGAAAGCCATGGAAGCGATCCGGACCTTCGACCATCTTGAGCTTTATCCGGACGGCGCCGCCACCAAGCTGCGCGAGGCGATCGCGGCCCGCTATGGGCTCGATCCGAACCGGATCATCTGCGGCACAGGCTCCGACGAGCTCCTGTCGCTGATCACGAACGCCTATGTGGGCCCGGGCGACGAGGGCATCTTTACGGAGCACGGCTTCCTGGTCTACCGCATCGCGATCCAGGCCGCCGGCGGCACGCCCGTGGTGGCGCCCGAGAAGGATCTGCACACGGACGTGGATGCGATTCTGAGCCGCGTGACGAGCAAAACCAAGATCGTCTTTCTCGCCAATCCCAACAACCCGACCGGCACCTACATCCCGTTCGATGAGGTCAAGCGCCTGCACGCCAACCTGCCGCCGCATGTGCTGCTCGTGCTCGACGCGGCCTATGCCGAATATGTCCGCCGCAACGATTACGAGGCGGGCCTGGAACTCGTCGCCACCTCCGAGAACGTGGTGATGACGCGCACCTTCTCGAAGATCTATGGCCTCGCCAACTTGCGCCTCGGCTGGATGGTGGCGCCCGCCCATATTGCGGATGCGATCAACCGTATCCGCGGCCCGTTCAACGTGAACGGCCCGGCGATTGCTGCCGGCGTCGCGGCGATCCAGGACGAGGCGCATATCGCAAAAGCCATCGAGCACAACGATAAATGGCTCGCGTGGCTTACCCGCGAGATCGAGGCGCTTGGCCTGAAGGTGACGCCAAGCGTCGGCAATTTCATGCTGATCCATTTCCCGAAAGCAGCAGGCCGGACGGCGAAGGAGGCCGATGCGTTCCTCTCATCGCGCGGGCTCATCCTGCGCCAGGTCGAGGCTTACGGCCTGCCCGATGCCTTGCGCCTGACCGTGGGCGACGAGGAGGCGAATGGCCTCGTGGTGTCGGCGTTGCGCGATTTTCTCGGTGGCAAGCATGCCTGAGCGTCTCGGTCCTCCGCGTGACACGCCCCTCGTCGAGCGCGTCGCTCTCATCGGCCTCGGGCTGATCGGCTCGTCGATTGCCCGCGCGGCCCGCCATCTCAACCTCGCGCGCACCATCGTGGCGGTGGATGCGAACGAAGCCGTGGTAGCGCGGGTGCGCGAGCTCGGCATCGCCGACGAGGCGACCACTGATATCGTGGCGGGCGTGCGGAACGCGGATCTCGTGATCCTCTGCGTTCCGGTCGGCGTCTGCGGCAAGGTGGCGGAAGCAATGCTGTCAGGGTTGAAGCCCGGCAGCATCGTGTCGGATGTGGGCTCGGTGAAGGCCTCGGTGGTTGCGCAGGTGCAGCCGCATCTGCCGGAAGGCGTGCATTTCGTGCCGGCCCATCCGGTGGCGGGCACCGAGCATTCGGGGCCTGACGCGGGCTTCTCGACCCTCTTCCACAATCGCTGGTGCATTCTCACCCCGCCCGAGGGCACGGACGAGGCGGCCATCGAGCGCGTGCGCGCCTTCTGGGAGGCCATGGGCTCCAATGTGGAGGTCATGACTGCGCAGCACCACGACCTCGTGCTCGCCATCACCAGCCATGTGCCGCATCTCATCGCCTACAATATCGTCGGCACCGCGGCGGATCTGGAGACGGTCACGCAGGGCGAAGTGATCAAGTTCTCGGCCGGCGGTTTTCGCGACTTCACCCGCATCGCGGCCTCGGACCCGACCATGTGGCGCGATGTGTTCCTACACAACCGCGAGGCGGTGCTGGAAATGCTGGGCCGCCTCAACGAGGACATCGCGCTTTTGGCGCGAGCCATCCGCTGGGGCGAGGGCGACAAGCTCTTCGACCTCTTCACCCGCACCCGCGCCATCCGCCGCGGCATCATCTCGTCGGGCCAGGAAACCCCGGAGCCGGATTTCGGCCGGCGGCGCGAGGACAAGGCGTAGGCAGCATCCATGGGGTGGGACCACACTCCACTGTCATTCCGGGGCGAGCGGGAGCGAGAGCCCGGAATCCATAACCGCTAAAGCTGCAGAATGAAGTGTGACGCTGCTCATCCTTTTCCGGAGGCGGCGTGGTTATGGCTTCCGGGCTCCGCTGCGCGGCCCCGGAATGACAGTGGGCGGTTTCACCCTCTCCCCTCATCCTGAGGAGCAGCCGAAGGCTGCGTCTCGAAGGAGGATCCAGAG
>JAJFBI010000719.1 GCA_020697385.1 Microvirga sp.
GCTCCTGGCCGAGGCCAACATCCCCTACGACGTCGTCCACGAGATGGAGGACATCAACAACGAGTTCGGCCAGGCGGACGTGGCCTACGTGATCGGTGCGAACGACATCACCAACCCGGCGGCCAAGACCGACAGCAGCTCGCCCATCTACGGCATGCCGATCCTCGACGTGGATCGGGCCAAGGCCGTCTTCTTCATCAAGCGCTCCATGGCGGCAGGCTATGCCGGCATCGACAACCCGCTCTTCTACATGGACCGCACCATGATGCTGTTCGGCGATGCCAAGAAGATGACCGAGGAAGTGGTCAAAAGCGTGGGGCATTGAGCAGGGTGTGGCACCACCGCAGGTGGCTCGTCGGTGGAGCCAAGCTATCCTGCAGGCCCAGGCATCCGGACCAGATCGGGGAGGTACCATGCCCACCTATGTCGCCCTTGTCACCTACACCGAGCGGGGCCTTCAGGCCGTGCGTGAGTCTCCCAAGCGGCTCGATGCCGCCAAAGCGCTGCTCAAGGAGATGGGCGGCGAGATGCGGCAGGTGTTCATGACCATGGGCGAGTTCGACTTGCTCTTCATCTATGAGGCGGTTGACGACGCAACTGCGGCCCGCTTTACGCTCAGCCTCGGCATGCTGGGTAATGTTCGGACCCGGACCATGAAGGCGTTCCCCGAAGCAGCGTATCGCGAGATCATTGCCTCCCTCAGCTGACCGCGAGGCGAGGCAAGCTCGATCGCCGAGGAGCTATATGATTCGCGCAGCGACCTGGGAGAGGAGGGTGAGCGGCAAAGGCAGATAGCACGGAGCCGTCTGACGGCTGTGATCGGTGACTGACAGGCTTGCTCTGTTCAGAGCTGTGCGCGGAAGGGAAGCGCGGCCGCGGGCTCCTCGCCAAGTGCCATTCCCAGTTTGCGGGGTCAGGACCACCCTTCTCGAACGCAATCTTCTGCACCGCACGCGGCATAGTGCGCAGCTGCAGAAACTCCCACGCATCCCCTAAGTAGGAGGATTTTCTGGCTACGTACGCGCAGGGGTGTCCATTGAACTTTGCAGCGCGGAGCCGAGTGCTTGCTGAAGACGTTACGCAGTGTCGGCGAGGTCACCTAAAAGGGTGTCGCGCAACATGCGCCAGCTCTCTTCGTCGGGGGCGCAAAGCAAGCCGCCGGTCCGCTGCCGCACGTTGAAGGGCCGTCCGTCGAGGAAAGCCGCGTAACCGCCCGCTTCCTTGTGGATCAAAACACCCGCGGCATGATCCCAGGGTGTCATCTTGCCGTATAGGGCAAAGTCGTAGTGCCCTGAAGCTACGGCGCGGTACTGATGCGCTGCACAGCGGTAGTCGACGGCTGCCGCAACGCGGCTCAAGTTGGCAGTGATCTGCGCTTTGAGCGGTGCGGGGAAGAATAGCCAGTTCACGATGCCGCTCATTTCGGAGACGGGTGGCGGCGCCGCGACACGGAGGTTGATTAGTCGGCCAGCGTTATTCTCGATCCAGGCACCTTCACCTGCAACAGAGATAGCCCAGTCATCCCGTATCGGGTCCAGAATAACGCCTGCAATAACCTCGCCGTGCTGAAGGGCCGCCGCCATGACCCCGAACAGCGGCAGACCAGCAGAGAAGTTCTTGGTGCCGTCTACTGGATCAATCACGAAGGTGAGGTTGGATTCGGATAGCGCGTTGAGCAGTGTGGGATCGCGGGCTGAAGCCTCCTCGCCGACGACCGTACAGCCCGGGAACTCGCGCTGCAATGCGGCCGCTATGGCGGCCTCCGCAGCTTCGTCAGCGTCGGTGACGAGGTCAAAACTTGAGGTCTTCTGGCGGATGTCTTGAGCGATCTCGCCGCGGAAGCGCGGCAGGATTTCGACTTGCGCGACGTCGCGTAGGATGCTGGCTACGGCGTGTGCGTCGCGTTGTGAAAAGGTGCTCACGCCTCTCGCCCTTGCCAGAGTGGCAATGCTTCATGATCCTGGCGTCTCCAAAACGCAACGAGGTCCACGAGGAGCTTCTTGGTACAGCTTAGGATCGCGTTGTCCTTGGCCGTGTTCAGCTCACCATAGCTCTCCCAGCCAACACGCACCTGCTTGATGACAGCACCACCCAGGGTGGTGAAGCTCGGCAGCTCGAAGATCCTCTTCTCGACAATCAGATCCGGCATTCACCTGCTCCCAGACGATCCGCCGTGACAGCCGGGCCGAAGCTATGTGTGAGTGGTGCGCCCCTTGAGCTTGATCAGAGATCAGACACGCGGGGAGAAGGATCGACCGCACGAGGCCGGCTCCCCTACCCTCCCCGCCATGATCAGCTCAGATGCTGAGCCAAGTGCTTGTTCATCTCGAACATGGTCACCTTTTTCTTTCCGAACACCGGCTCGAGCTTGCTGTCGGCCAGGATCTCACGCTTGTTCTCCGGGTTCTGCAGGTTGTTCTTCTTGATATAGTCCCAGACCCGGCTCACCACCTCACCACGCGGCAATGGCCCGGAACCGACCACAGCAGCAAGCTCCTTCGATGGCTGCAAGGGCTTTTGCAGCGCGTTGGGCTTCTTGCCTGCTGTGCTGGTCGATGCTGCCTTGCTGCTTTGTGCTTTCT
>JAJFBI010000720.1 GCA_020697385.1 Microvirga sp.
CGCCGCGTGGGGCGAACAGCATTGCAAGCCCGCCCATCGGCAGCCATGGGGCGAGCAGCATCTGTCGCGGCGGAAACTCCATCGAGAGGAAGTCGGAAAGCCCGATGGCCCGCAGCTTCTGGGGAGGCGCCCCGAACGGGGCGCCTCCATTGGCATGGGCGAGAGTCTCGAAGTCGATCAGTTCGCCCATTATGCCGCCCTCCGATCGGGAGCGCGGACGAGGATGCGCGGTCCGATCCTGGTCAGACTGCGGCGCAGTTCTGCCGCATGCGCTACGTCCTCGGCGAGAAGCGGGCCGGCATCGTCGAGGAAGTACGCTGCTGCGCTCGCCCGGATCAGCACGACCCCCTCCCGGCTGGCACGGAGCCACTCCAACGGCGAACGCCAGACGGGAAGGGCCCCCTCTTCGCCGAGCCGGGGATCGCACATGCGGCCCTGACCCAAGGCCCAACCTGTTCCAAGCCAGAGCCCCAACCAGCTCTTCCCCGGCTGCCAGGCGGTGATGTCGAGCATCGCGCCGTCCTCATCCTCAATCGCGATCAGAAAGGCGCGCTCGGCGTCGAGATCGCCCGCGCGTGCGAAGCTAAAGCCGGTCGGCCGGTCGCGAACGACCTTGCCAGCCAGGACCATCGACGGTCGGCAAAGCGCTTCCAGCGGAACGCCCGCATCGCGTAATTGCCGCCATTCCTGGAGACGGGGCTCACGGTTGGCGTAGAACTCGGCCGACACGTCGTTGTAAACTATCGAGCGTTCAGTCATTCCGGCCTCCCCATCCGAGGAGGTCGGCGTAGACGCTCGCCAGCACGGGGCTGAGATGGCGGACGCGCACGAGCCTCCGGACCGCAGGATCGGCAAAAAGGGCCTGATCCCGCGCCCAGTCGAACAGCGGAAAACCTGCATTGCGCAAAGCTCCGCCTCTCGCCCTCACGGGCGATTTCGTGTAGAATTTCATTGCGGATGTACCTCTCGCCCGGCTCGCGAAGCGGCCGGGCACTCTGTTTACGGGCGCTTTGAACGAGGAAGGGAGTTGAGCCAGTTATCGAAATCGCTGGTTAACACTATTGTTCGCCGCCCAAGCTTCCGCGCCGGAAGCCGCCCTGAGCGAATTTCCTCGAAAACCTTGGTACGACCGATGCTAGCTCGCTTGGCAACCTCTTCGATCTGAAGGGCAGACTGACTTTCCATTTGACCCTCGTGTGTTCGTGCGAACGCCACCGCCGTCGGTGTCGTCCGCACTTGTCTCACCAGGACCTCAAGCGTGCATTCATCGAGTTCACCACAACTCAATTCGATGAAACCCTTGGCTAGCGCCTACTTCTTCCCGCCTCCCTCCGAGCACGGCTAATCCCATTTTGAAGCCCCGCAACGCCGATGCTCCTATTCTCACCGGCCGCTTTCAATTCAGGGTCTTGACCCACGAAATCTACCAGTTTCTTGTATATAGCCTTCGGCGGCACATCCGGGTGTGCTGCCTCTACTGCTTCATAGACCTGTAGCATCTTGCGGAAGAAATCGGCGCTCGTTGGCGGAGGACCAGGCTTGCTTTTTTTTGAGACAATGCGGCACCCCGGCACAAGCTCCGCTGCAAGCTTTCTCGCAAGCGCGTCTGTCCAGTCGACGCGATTCGCATCGATTCCGAGGTGCCTGGCCAGGATAGCCAGCCGCGCCTTGATCAGCTGCTCTTCAGCCTCGCGTATTCGCCTAGCCTCATCCATGTCGCCTACCAGGGCGGCCGCAAGTTGCTGAGGCCAGCTGCTTTTGATTGGGCTCTTCAACTCCTCCGGCAATTGTCTCAATGATTGCTTCATCGCATCACGACTTTGGAGAACGGGACGATTGTAGTTTCCGGGGCGCAGAAGCTATCCCAGGCGGACATCAGCTCGCGGCGCTTTTCTAGCGCATCTCCCCTCCGGTAGGCGCGTTCGACTGCGTCACCGACGAGGTGAGCAAGGGCAGCCTCAGCAATCTCACGCGGGAAGTGGGTCCGCTCGCCCGCCCAGTCTCGGAAAGCGCTCCTGAACCCATGCACCGTCGCGTCGATCTTCATCCGCCGGAGCACCGCCTCCATCGCCATGCTGGAGAGAGGTTTGCCACGTTTCAGGCCAGGGAAGACGTGCTCGCCCGTTCTTGCTTCATGGAGTTCGGCCAGGATCGCCAGCGCTCTCTGAGTAAGTGGGACCCGATGCTCCCGGCCGGCTTTCATGCGCACGGCCGGAACGGTCCAGATGCCCGCTTCAATGTCGATCTCGTCCCACGCAGCTCCAAGCACCTCTCCGGTTCTCCCGGCGGTGAGGATCAAGAACTCAAGGGCACGCGGCGCGACGCCTTGTGCGTCACGTAAACGACTGACGAATGCGGGCACCTCGTCGAACGGCATGGCTTTATGGTGGCCGCGTGTGAGCTTCTGGCGACGAGGCAGAACCGCGTCCAGGTGACCGCGCCAGCGGGCGGGGTTCTCCCCTGTTCGCATGCCGCGCGCCTTGGCGAAGTCGAGGACGCGCTCGATCCGGCCACGCAGGCGCGAGGCCGTTTCGGATTTGGTCAGCCATATGGGCCGCAAAACTCGCAGAACGTCTTC
>JAJFBI010000721.1 GCA_020697385.1 Microvirga sp.
GAGAGGAGTGCGACCGCACCCCGACCGAGGATGCCTCCTGCCGCAACGCTGTCTAGCAACTCGTCCGACAACTCAGTTGGTTTCGTCACTTCTAAGGTATCTGTCGCTTCTAGGGTTAATCTAGACATGTTGATGCCTCCTAAGGATTTTCGTCGGGCCGGTCTCCGGGATACGTTCGCTTCATCATCCCGACTTTGCGCTACGCGCTTTCGCACATGCTGCCATTTGATCGCCAATGTCAACCATAGCGTGAGCCGGGCCTGGGCCACTTCCTGACAGCGAATACATCGTATGGTGACCAGGGCCTCGGCGTCTAGGTGTACGGCGTGATGATGAACCATCCGTACTTGATCGGCGAGTGCCGGCTGGCACGGGACGATGAAGCCGGGCGGATCAGGGCGAGGTGGCTATGTGCAGCTTCCCGAGCTGATCGAGATCGAGAACACGGTTCGTGAAACGATGGGCTCTGAAACGCGCTAGGAAGCCCGTAGGCGCGCTTTGGAGCGCAGCTGCCGGGCTGATCTTCTTGCTGGCGGTCATCCTAGGGCCGCTGTGGCGGTAAGTATTCGGCCAAGCCAAAACCGGCTTGGCGAAATCCTATGCTCTCGATTGTCAGGGCCTAGGGCGGTCGAGCCAGTTCGGGCGTGTCGCGATCTCCCGACCGCCACAAGCCGAGCACCGCAGTTTCAAGCTGATGTCCGGCACCGGGGTGTCCGCCGGCCACCGATCTGCGTTGAGCACCGCCTCGTGCTGGCACGTCTCGCAGGTCGCGGAGATCGACCGAACGCCGTTCTCGCGCATGTTGGCGAGCGTCATCGGCTGGATGATGGAGCCGTCCCGATCACGGGCGCGGCGCTGCACGGGCATGGTTATCAGCGCCTCTCATAAGCCGCGTTCTTGACCTTCAGCCAGCTCTTGCACTCGCCCGACTTGTAGCGGTCAGTCAGGCGCTTCGAGACGATGCCCTCCAGCCCCATGGTACAACAGGCGTGGCGGAACATGGCCTTGTCATCTTAACCGCGCTTTAGTAACCCCCGGTAACTCTGAGATGCGGGTCCGAATTTCGGGGTAGGGTGATGCCGCAAAGCTGGGCAGAGAAACAGGACAGGCTCGCGCGTAAGCGCCAAGACCGTATCGTGATATGGGGCGGGTTGGCGGCGGTAGCCGGCCTTGTCTCGGGGGTTCTCGTCCTCCTTCAGTAAACCGCGCGCTCCCGGCACTCGATTCGGCGAGCGTCGCGGACCCGCCGCAAAGGCGCTATGAAGCCCCAGGACGCGCGTTCGTGCGTGCCCGCTGTCTGACAGCCACCGCGCCGAGTTTCGCGCTGGCGCTCATCCCGGGGCTTTGTGTGGCCCAGATGTATGCCATTGCTTTTCTGGCGTGCCGCTCCATTGCCGGTGTCCAAATCAGCGCACTGGCTCGCGCCCAGTTCCATGCCCACTGTTCGCGGACGACGGTATGGCGACTGGTTTGATACCGACCGAGAAAGTGGCCTAGTTCGTGTAGCGCAACCGCGTAGCTGATGTGGGACCGAACGGGCGCAATGAATATCTCTTCGGCATCTCGCAACGCGTAAGCCTGTGCTGGCCGTCGCGCTTGAGCATAAACAACGATGTCATGCTCTGCGGCTAGCCGCTCGATGTGACCGCGCAATGCTGCAACATTCACGGCAGCGCCCGCTTCCGCTTGAGGTAATCCGCCACGGCAACCCGGATCACTTCGGAGCGCGATAGCTCCTGGGCTTTGGCGAGGCGTTCGACGGCCTGCCATAGCTCGTCAGGAAGGCGCAGAGTGCGAACCGGGTCCATGCCGGTCGCCGGTCGCCCTCTTTTTCGTGTTACGGGTGTTGACGCCATGGGCACGGGCGTAATACGAAAGGCGAGCCGGGGCAATGCTGCTGAAACCATCGCCGCCGGCTCTAACCACCACCGAACCCAAGGAAAATCCGGCAATGGCTACCCAAACCAATACCACGCGCCGCGCCCTTGTTTCGAGTCTCGCCGCTCTGCCTGTCGCAGCCGCCGCGCCGGTGCTTGCTGGCGAGCATCCCGACGCGGAGCTTCTGAGGCTGGGCGACGCCCTTAAGCGGGCCGTCGCTATGGTTGATGCCTTCCCGTCAGAAGAGGCTCACGGGACCTTCTACGCAACGATCAGAGCTATCCGTGACCGTGGCGAATCCCTCGACAATAATTTGGATGAACTACAGGCTGGGTGCGCGCAGGTTGACCGCGAGAACGAGTTGCGTCAGGCGGCGCACCACATCCAAGACGCCATCCACAAGATCGCCCCGCGCACAGTGGACGGGTTGAAGGTTCACGCCGAAGCGCTGGCGTGGGCCTTTAGCGACGCTTGGGACGAGCCTCTGGACGCCGTTGACTGGCCGGATGGGTGCGTGCGGCGGTTCGTGGAAGCGGCGCGAGCGCTTCCGGGCCCGAGCGTCTGAACACCACCACCCCGCCCCGACGAACGAACAGGAGCCCGGCCTCGCGCCGGGCTTTTGCGATTAAGATGCTTTGCAAACATGGGTCGCCCACATAGAACGCGGCCATGCCCATGCTTAGCGAAAATCCGTGGTA
>JAJFBI010000722.1 GCA_020697385.1 Microvirga sp.
TCTTCGTCACCGCAACGAACGTGCGCACAGGTCGCGGCCGGGTTTTCCGCAACGCCGAGATCACCCCTGACGTGCTGCTCGCCTCGGCCTGCCTGCCCACTCTCTTCCAGGCAGTCGAGATCGGCGGCGAACTCTACTGGGACGGCGGGTATTCCGGCAATCCGACCATCACGCCGCTCGTCCGCGAATGCACCTCGAGCGACATCGTGCTCGTGCAGATCAATCCCGTCGAGCGTACGGACTCGCCCCGGTCGGCGCGGGAGATCCTCAACCGCCTCAACGAAGTGTCCTTCAATGCGGTCTTGCTGAAGGAACTCCGCATGATCGCTCTGCTGCGGCAGGTGGCGCACGGAGGCGGAAGCGAAGCCGCTAAATGGGCGTCCATGCGGATCCATCGCGTGACAAGCGATGTCCTGACGAGACTTGGCTCGTCCTCGAAGCTAAACGCCGAATGGGAATTCTTCGTCATGCTTCGCGACGAAGGGTATCGCTGCACCGAGGAGTTCCTGGCCAAGCACGGTGCGGATCTGGGTCGACGTTCGTCCCTCGACCTCGACCAGCTACTCGAGGGAGTGTGACGAGCTCCGAGGCCTGTTATGAAGCCCATCCGCTTGGCGAGTTCTCGGCTCGGCCCCAGGTCTTGACGAGCCGAGTTCTTGCGCCCGCGACATCACACTTGATCCGACACGCTGGACAATGCCGCCAGTCGCGACATCTGGTGTGCCCTCAAGCTCCGGCAGGTCGGTCCGCCTCCTCCTCGAAGGTGACGGCTACGTCCGCATTGGCGGTCAGGCGCACCTTGTCACCCTCGATGTCCGCCACCAACGCCAGCGGGACCGTATGGTGGTGCCCCTTGTGGGAGCCCTCGCAGCTATCCTTCCTCGTCAGCTTGATGCGGTCGCCGTCCACCCGGTCGACGGTCCCCACATGGACGCCATCGGCGCCAATCACTTCCATATGCTCCCGGATTTGGCTGACATCGACCATTGACTGTCTCCTGGTGGCGTCCGGCACCACAACGCCGGAGCGAGGTATTGGATGCACCTTGCCGACGCGAAGGCTAGGGGAATTCGACGCACCAGGGATGGTGGCAGAAGCTCCATGGCGAATGGCGCGAATATGTGCAAATCCCTGCGAAACGGGCGGCCCGCCAGCTGCTGTTGGTCACGAGCCCGGGGGCATTCGCGGTTACGAAGCCCCTATGGTACACTCGGGCTACAACGGCTGACGGCCGACGAACCGATTAGCTTCGCCCTGACGCCCTGCAGCTCCGGGATCGCCATGACAGCGATTGACGAGAAGCTTCTCGAGGAGCGCCTGACGGCGCTGGAATCCGCCCGGACCTGGAGCCCGCGGCTCGTGTCGAAACTCGAGAGCCATATCCGGTCCGCGAGCGACGTCGAGCTTTTGCGCATCAACCCCCTGAAGTTCGCGGCGGACAAAAGCCTCAAGGAGGAAGAGGCGATCGATCTCTTCCTCCACGCCGCGGCGCTCGGTCTCTTCGAGATGACCTGGATCCTGATCTGTCCGATCTGCTCCTGCGTCATCGACAGTTTTCGGGCGCTCAAAAATCTCCGCAGTCACTGCCGATGCAACCACTGCCATGTGGATCTGGTGGCGGCTCTCGACGACATGATCGCGATCACCTTCACCGTGAACCCGGCGATCCGCCGCATCGCCTATCACGATCCAGAGACGCTGTCGGTCGAGGATTATCTTCTCCGCTACAGGTCGGCGAATGAGGGCTTGATCCCGGACGGCACGCCTTTCGTCAAGATGCGGGAGATGCTGATCCGCGCATTGGCCTATGTCGAGCCGGGCAAGACGACCGCCCTCGAGGTCAACGCGGAGGCCGGCGCATTGCATGGCAGCAGCTCCGACAGCAATGCAGGAATCGATTTTATTGTCGATCCCGCGCTTCCGCCCGGCGAGCAACGCATTGCAGTCCGTCTTGACTTCGAGTCCAGCACCCCGAACACGGGCACCGTCGGGCGCGGCAAGGTGATCTTCGAGCTGACCAATGTCGCGGACAAACGCTTCGAGTTCGGGTTCCTCCAGCTGCCGCCCGGAGTCGACCGGCCGCCACCGCTCCACTTCGCGCCCTTTCTTTCGGGCAAGCGGCTGCTCACGACGCAGACGTTCCGCGACCTCTTCCGCTCTGAAGTGACACGCACCAGCGAGGGGCTCCGCGTCAAGGACATTGCTCTCCTATTCACCGATCTGAAGGGCTCGACCGCGCTTTATGATCGGATCGGAGACCTGAATGCCTTCGCGCTCGTGCAGCAGCATTTTGACCGCCTGCAGGACGTGACAGTCCGCCACAACGGCGCGATCATCAAGACGATCGGCGACGCGGTGATGGCGGCGTTCCTCAAGCCCGCTGACGCAGTGCAGGCGGCGCTCGACATGCGCCGCGAGATCGCCTCCTTCAACGAGCGGCAGCCCGACAAGGCGCTGATCCTCAAGATCGGGGTCCACACAGGCGCGGCTATCGCGGTGACGCTGAACGACCGGCTAGACTATTTCGGGCAGACGGTGAACATCGCCGCACGCGTACAGAACCTCGCCG
>JAJFBI010000723.1 GCA_020697385.1 Microvirga sp.
GCGGCGACCAGCACCAGCGCCCTGTTCGGCATCTACCGCTGGGGCTGGGGCTTCTCGACGTCGCAGGACTTCAACGGCGACATCGCGCTGATCGCGTGCTTCGCCTCATCCTGGACCCCTGCCATGGTGCGGCGGTGGCACGCCGATCCCTTCGGCTTCCTGCGCCCCTGGAACGAGCTTCCTGCGCTCATCGGGAGTGCGCCAGCCTCCACGCCCCCCTCGACCGGCACCGGCGTGGTCACTTTCCTGATGGGGTAGCGTCGAATGGCCCTTTTGTTTCAGCGAGCTGTCGGGTGAAAGCCCGCGATCAAGGTTTTCGAAGCACCACAGCCTTTCCGTCGCGCTCGATCCGCCCATCCCGCTCGAGTTCGGCGAGAGCTCGATAGACGGCCTCGTGCGTGAGGCCAATTTCGGTGGCAATCGCCTTCCACGTCCGCTCGAGCTCCACATGTTTCGCAGACGCGCTGAGGTGGTTGTGGAGATAGCCGAGCACACGGTCGCGAGCGGATTTGATGTTCAGAAATTCGATATGGCCGCGGAGGGCTTGTACCTGCCGCGCGAGGTGGCCGGTAAGGGCGAGAGCGGCTCCAGAATCCTCGCGCAGCGCTCTGAGCAGCGCCCGCTTGGGGTAAGCTCTCACTAACGAGGAGACATCCGCCGCGGCATCACAGTGATAGGTCCGTGAGAACAGCGAGGCCTCGGCGAACGCCTCGCCCGGCTGTGCGACGTGCAAGGTCAACGTCGCACCGTGCTCAGTGTGACGCAGCAACCTGAGCTGGCCCGTCTCGACGACGAAAAGGCTGCGCACCGGATCGCCGGTCGTGAACAGCATCTCGCCGGCATCGAGGCGGCGGGCCACACCTGAGCCGCCACTCAGGCTCTCCAGGATCTCGATCAAGGTGGACATGGTCACTCACTCGTATGATCTCGATCATATGGCGGACCCGTCCTTGCTGGTATCGTCTTTTCAGGCCGACATCGGAAGGAGGGGGCGGATGAAGCTGATCGGGTGGGGACTGGTCGCGCTCCTCGTGCCATCGGTGGCCTGGGCTCAGGGCGCGACAACACACGATGGGGCGGAGCACTCAACCATGCACGCCGGTATGCACGCCGCGGCATCGTTGCCGACCGAAGCCGGCCAGGACGCCTTCGCCGCGATCGCCGAGATCGTGCTCCTGCTGCAGGCAGACCCGGAGACGGACTGGTCGAAGGTCGACATCGGCGCGCTGCGCGAGCACTTGGTGGACATGAATGAGCTGACCCTGAACGCCGTCGCGCGAGAGGAGCCGATCCCCGGCGGGCTGCAGATCGAGATCACCGGCAAGGGTCGGACCCTGCGGGCGATCCGCAACATGGTGCCCGCGCACGCCGCCGAACTCGCCAAGGTCGAGGGCTGGCAGGTAGATGCAGCCGTGCGCGACGGCGGCGCGCGGCTCACCGTGACGAGCGCCGATACGCGGCAGGAGGCGCAGATCCGTGGCTTGGGCTTCTTCGGGCTGATTGCTACGGGAGGGCATCACCAGACGCACCATTGGGCCATGGCAACCGGTCAGCCGATGCACGGGGATTGATCCACCGAACCGACTCCTGCCGAGGGGACACATTTCCAACCAAGGGAGATCCGTTGTGAACCAATGGCCGATCGGAACGGGGGCGTTGCTCGCTGCCCTGAGCGCGACTGCCCCCGCGTGGGCTCAGCCAAGCGGTTCACCTTATGGACCGGAAATGATGTGGCCCGGCCACGGCTATGGCATGTTTTTGGGACCCATCATGATGATCCTCTTGGTCGCCGCCGTCGTCGTCCTGGCCGTGGTGGCCCTGCGCTGGCTCGGGAGGGCTCCGCAGGGCTCGGCGCGGCCGACACCGCTGGACGTCCTCAGGGAACGCTTCGCCCGCGGGGAGATCGACAAGGATGAGTTCGAAGTGCGCCGCCGCGCGCTCAGCGAATAGGGCAAGATGTCATCATATGGACGAAACGCGTCGGCACGGAGGAACCGCGCCCGCTGGAACAAGCCTGCCATCGGCTTCACGACCCGTGATCGCCTTCGGGAGTCGAAGGCGTCGAACCCTGGGCGTCAGGTTCTGGCACCGCGCCGCAAAACGCGAATGACGGCGACGCGTACAACTTCCGCGCACGAGCCGGCTAGGAGACCCCAGAACGGGTCGGCCCAGACAGTGAGGCCCGCCGTTACAGCGATAACGGGCCGGCAGGACGGTTTGCAGTCGAACAGGCGCCGCGTCAGCGCCAACTCGCCGGCGGCCATCAGCAGCAGCGCGCCCAGCGCGGCCGCCGGTATGGCGGCCAATATCGCCACCCCGAGCCCGCCGGGCAGCAGAGCGAAGGCGAGCAGGACCAGACCCAGCACCAGAGGGGCCGTGCCGCTGCGGGCGCCGAAACGATAGTGCACCGCCAGTCCTCCTGCCCCGTGGCACATGGGCAGGGCGCCGAAAGGCGTCAGCAGGAGGTTGGCAAGGCCGCTGGTGATCGACAGCCGGGCGGGCGTCACGTGGGCGGCGCGTTCGCCAAAATAGTCGCCGGCAATGAGCGCGGTGAGCACGATGGCATT
>JAJFBI010000083.1 GCA_020697385.1 Microvirga sp.
GAACGCCCGACCGTGACAGGTCCCACACGGAGCACTCGATGCGGGCCTTGCTTTTCGGATCCCTGATCCACCCTTCCAGCACGGTGGCGAAGCGCTCGTCCGATCGACGTTCAGGCATTCCAAGGCTCATGCACCGGCTTCCATGGTTCGAGAGAAGGCCGTTATAGCCAGGCTTGCTGGCGCGAGGCTATCCAATCGCTGCCTCTCCATGTGGACCGTGACGACCGGCGCTAACCTGGTGACGCCCCCATCTCACGCAAGTTCGAGCGGCCCATCGATGATCACGTGCGGGCACAGGCGCGAGCAGCGCTCGATCCGTCCGTCGACCCGATAGATGTTCTGCAGCAGGGCCGGGGTGATCACCGTCTCCACCGGGCCGCAGGTCACCATGGTGCCGGCATCGATCACCATGACCCGGTCGGCGACCCGCAGAACCTGGTTGAGATCGTGGATAGCGAGCACTACGCAAATGCCCCGTTCACGGGCGAGCGAGCGGATGAGCGCCAGCACCTCCACCTGCCGGTGCAGGTCGAGGGCGCTCGTCGGCTCATCGAGCAGGAGAATCTTCGGCTCGCGCACGAGCACCTGTGCGAGCGACACCAGCTGCCGCTGCCCGCCGCTGAGTTCATTGAGGCCCTTGAAGGCAATGGATTCGATCCGCAGGCTGAACAGCACGCGGTCGACCTCCTGGAGATCCTCGTCGCTGACCTTGCGCGGCGCACCCTGCTTGCGGGCGAGCAGCACGGACTCATAGACGGTCAGCACCGTGTTCACCGAGGTGTCCTGCGGCATGTAGCAGACAGGGCTTGGGCCCGACTTCAAGGCGACGTCGTCGATGCGGATGTCGCCCGGTCCGTCGAGCAGGCCGGCGATGCGCCGGAACAGGCTCGACTTGCCGGCGGCGTTCGGCCCGATCACGGCGGTGACCTCGCCGCCCTTCAGCGCCGGCGTGGTCACGCCGGAGAGCACCTCCTGCTTGCCGTAGCGAACGCCGACTTGGTCAAGTTGCAGGGTCGCTACCATGCGCGCCTCCGGGTGGACATGATCAGGCTGAAGAGGAACGGCACGCCCACCAGCGCCGTGATGATGCCGATGGGAAAGATCGTGCCGGGTACGATGGACTTGCTGATGACGGAGGTGAGCGACAGGATCGCGGCACCCGACAGCACAGAGGCCGGCAGGAAGTAGCGCTGATCCTCGCCCACCAGCATGCGGGCGATGTGCGGGCCGACGAGCCCGATAAAGCCGATGGTGCCGACGAACGCCACGGGCACGGCGGCGAGCAGGCTGATGACCATCATGGTCTCGAGCCTGACCCAGCGCACATTGACGCCGAAGCTCGCGGCCTTGTCGTCACCGAGGCGCAGGGCGGTGAGCGCCCAGGCGCGGCGCATGAAAAGCGGCAAGGAAATCGCGACCACCGCCGTGGTGATGGCAAGCTTCGGCCATGTGGCGCGGGTGAGGCTGCCCATGGTCCAGAACACCACGGCCGACAGCGCCTGTTCCGAGGCGAGATACTGCACCAGGGCGAGCAGCGCGTTGAAGGTGAAGACGAGCGTGATGCCGAGGAGCACGATGGTCTCCACAGTCACGCCGCGCCGCTGGCTCATGAAATGGATGAACAGGGCCGCGAGCATGGCCATGATCAGCGCGTTGATCGACACGATGTAGTCAATGGCCCAGGGCAGGAACCCGATGCCGAACACGAGGGCGACAGAGGCGCCGAAGCTCGCGGCTGCCGAGATGCCGAGCGTGAAGGGGCTGGCGAGCGGATTGTTGAGGATCGTCTGCATCTGCGCGCCGGCTGCGGACAAAGCCGCGCCGACGACCACCGCCATGAGCGCCACCGGCATGCGGATGTCCCAGATCACGACGCTGACCTGCTCGGAGACCTCCGGCGATCCCATAAGGGCCCGCACGACCTCGTGCATGGAATAGCGCGCGGGTCCTAAGCCCAGATCGGCGATGACGGAGAGAACAAGGACGACGGCAAGCGCAAGAAGCACGAGCTTCTTGCGCTGCACGAGGACGCGGTAGGCACCGCGCCCTTTGGCCATGGCGATGGCAGGGGAGTGGGCCAAGAGCCTATTCCTTGTCTGTGAGGGAGACCCAGTAGCCGGTCTTGTAGGGCACGGGCAGGAAGCGCTCGTAAAGCGTCTTCATGGTGGCGTCAGGATCCACGTCCTTGAACAGCTCCGGGTGCAGCCACTTGGCCATCGCCTGGATGGCGATGAACTGGTACGGGCTGTTGTAGAACTGGTGCCAGATCGCGTGGACGCGGTTGTCCTTCACGGCCTTCACGCCGGTATAAGCGGGACGCTTCATCAGGCCAGCGAGCTTGGCGCGGGCCTTCGCTTTGTCCGCGCCGGAGCCGACGCCGACCCAGGCCCCGCCGGGCACATAAAGCTCCCAGTTCGAGCCGGTGACGATCACGTGGTCGGGATTGGCCGCGATGATCTGCTCGGGGTTCACGACGCCGAAGGTGCCGGGAATGATCTTGGCAGCCATGTTCTGGCCGCCGGCCACCTCGACGAACTTGCCGAAGTTCTCGTTGCCGAAGGACATGCAGCAATCGTCCGAATAGCCGCCGGCACGCTCGACCATCACCAGGGGCTTGGCGGGATTGGCCTTGGCGAGGCGCTCGGTCACGAGGTCGATCTGCGCTTTACGAAACGCAATGAACTCTTCCGCGCGGGCTTCCTTGCCGAACAGCTTGCCGATGAGGCGCATGCTGGCATCGGTGTTCTCGAAAGGCTTCTCGCGGAAGTCGACGAACACCACCGGGATGTCGATCTTGGCGAGCTTCTCGATGAGCTTGGCGTCATCGGTGGCGGTCTTCGCCTCGATGTTGAGGAGGATCACGTCGGGCTTGAGCGCGACGGCCTGCTCCACATCGAAGGTGCCTTCCTTGAAACCGCCGAAGGTCGGGATCTTCTCGATCTGCGGATACTTGGCGAGATAATCTCTGTAGCCGTCGAGATCCGCCTTCTGCAGGTCGTCGCGCCAGCCGACGACGCGCTTGAACGGCTGGTCCGTGTCGAGAGTGGCGACGAAATACATCTGCCGGCCTTCGCCGAGGATGACGTTCTCAACCGGTGCCTTCACTTCGACCTTGCGGCCGGTGATGTCCGTGACGGTGATTTTGTCGGCGGCATGAGAGGGAAAGGGCAGGAATCCGACGAGCGCCAGGGCGCCGCCGAAGATCAGTTTGGATAGTTGCATGATGCGCCTCGAAGCGATTGAGAAAGCGGGCTTCTCCTAGGTTCGATCAAATAGTCATGCAAGCAATATCTTTTAGAATTACTCTAGTTAAAATCAGTAATCGCGCAGTTTAAAATCGTTCTATTCTGCACTTTACAACGATTCCAGTTTGACGTTTTCTAAATTTCCTCCTAGAGGAGCGCCGGAATTCATCTTCACGACGAGCCTCTCATGAATGCAAACTATACGCTCCGGGACGAAATCCGCGACTATTGGTCGGCACGCGCGGCAACCTTCGACGAGCAGGTAGGGCACGAGATTTTTTCGGAGGCGGAGCGGCAGGCGTGGCGCGACCTGTTTCTGCTCCATCTCGGACCAGGCGAGGGGCGCCGGGCGCTCGATCTCGCCAGCGGCACCGGCGTGATCTCCCATCTGCTGCACGGCCTCGGCTTCGACGTCACTGGTCTCGACTGGTCGGAGGCGATGCTGAACCAGGCACGTACGAAGGCAGCGCGGCGCGGCGCGGATATCCGCTTCGTCATGGGCGATGCCGAGCGGACGCTCGAGCAGCCGGGAAGCTACGACGTTCTCGTCACGCGGCATCTGGTGTGGACGCTGGTCGACCCGAAGGCGGCCTTCCGGGAGTGGCACTCCCTGCTGAAGCCGGGCGGGCGGCTTCTCATCGTCGATGGAGACTTCGTGTCGGATACGCTGGTCAAGCGCATGATCCGCCTCATCGAGAAGCTGGTTCCGGGACTTGCCGGAGCTCCGCATGCCCCCAATGGCATGCGCGAAACTCACGAGCGCATCCTGAAGCGCGTGTATTTCTCGAAGGGAGCGCGGGCCCAAGAGGTGGCGAACCTGCTGCGGGAGGCAGGTTTTGCCGAGGTCACGATCGACCATAACCTCAAACCTATCCATCGGGAGCAGGCGAAAAACCTGCCTCTGCTCAAAGGGCTCGAGCGGGCGACGCAGCATCGCTACGCCGTCGTTGCGGTCAAAGCCTCATCCTGAAAACCCATAGCCGCCCTGCTGTAATCGTGCTCTCTTGATGCAGTCTTTCAGGAGAGCGAATGGGACGCAGCCGCTTTCGAGTTCTGGTTCTCTGCGCCGCGCTGAGCGCCGCGCCATGGTGGGCCCAAGCGCAGCAGGGCGCGGATGTCGCCACGCCCGAGGGCTTGCCCGTCATCGGCAAATGGATGCTAACGGCCAAGGGCGTTCCATCCGACTGGCTTGGCGAGATCTACCGCGGCAAGAACCTGCGCGAGCCGATCAACGTCATCATCATCGACGAGGGTGCCTCAAGCGTTGACGACGCAAAAACACGCCTGCTCGCCGCGGCCGCCCGCGCCGGCTATCCCGTGCGCTTCGGCCACTCGGCGGGTTATCAGGGCTTCATCGGCGGACAGCTCCATCCCCAACTGCCGCAGGGCCGAGACGATGCCTTCTCCAACGACCTCTTCGAGGTGAGCAACAATCACGGCCGCATCTTCGGGCCGTATCTATCCGGACAAGCCTACCTGTTCACCGGCGCCTTCAGCCGTGAGGAGGTGGATCTCATCCGCGATCCGCCGCATCAATACGGCTCGTTCAACCGGGCGCGGGACGACTTCACGCAGAGGCTTGACGGCAGCACCGCCTACAAGGTGAGCGGCTTCGTTAATCTCAACAACGCACTCATCGACGATCCCAAATTCACCACCGGCGATCACGACGGCATGGCTGTTCTGGTGCGGGCCAGCCCGCAATAGGAATCTGAGATCCTCATCAAAGGGACGTTGCTGTCATCCCGGACGGCGAAGCCGATCCGGGATCGCGTGCAGGATAAAATGCTGGATCCTCCACACTGTCATCCCCGCGCAGGCGGGGATCCATAAACATGACATTTCAGAACAGAGCGATCAGCGACGCGCCTTATTCTGCATCGTCAGCGGTTATGGATCCCAGGCTCCGCTGCGCGGCCCCGGGATGACAGTGCTAGGCTGGTTTACCCGATCCCGGATCTTCGCTGCGCTTCGTCCGGGATGACATCCGTGGGGAGCCGTCTCTCTACCCGGCGAGAAATCCCGCCAGCGCGCGCGGATCCACATTGCCGCCGCTGATGATGATGCCGACGCGCTTGCCTTGGCACGGCACGATCCCGTTCAACGCCGCGGCCGCCGCCAGGCAGCCCGTGGGCTCGACCACGATCTTCATGCGCTCCATGAAAAACCGCATGGTCTCGATAAGCTGCGCATCGGACACGGTGAGGATGTCGTCGACGAGGGCCCGCATGATCGGGAAGGTCTTGGACCCGATATAGGTGGTCTGCGCTCCGTCGGCGATGGTGGTGGGAACCGGGATCTTCACGATGGAGCCTGAGCGGAACGATTGCTGCGCGTCGTTGCCCGCCTCGGGCTCGACGCCGTAGATGCGGCACTCGGGCGAGAGCGCCCTGGCGGCGAGCGCCGAGCCGGCCAGCAAGCCGCCGCCGCCCGTGCAGACGAACAGCATGTCGAGGGGGCCAACCTCCTCGAACAGCTCCTTGGCCGCCGTGCCCTGGCCGGCGATGACGTCCTCATGGTCGTAAGGCGGGATCAGGGTGAGGCCGCGCTCCTCAGAGAGCCTGCGCCCGATGGCCTCGCGGTCCTCCGTGTAGCGGTCGTAGAGGACGACCTCGCCACCATAGCCTTTGGTGGCCGCCACCTTCATGGCCGGCGCGTCCTGCGGCATGATGATGACGGTGGGCACGCCCTGAAGCTGCCCGGCATAGGCGATCGCCTGGGCGTGGTTGCCGGACGAGAAGGCCACGACGCCGCGCTTCTTCGCCTCCGGGGACAGCCGTGCGATGGCATTGTAGGCGCCGCGGAACTTGAAGGCGCCCGCGCGCTGGAAATTCTCCGCCTTGAAGAACAGTTTGCCGCCCGTGCGCTCGTCGGCGGTACGGGAGGTGAGAACCGGCGTGCGATGGGCCATCCCTTCGATGCGCCCGGCGGCCGCCACGACATCGTCATAAGTGGGAAGCCCCGGCGGGATGGAGCGAAGGGCGTCCTGCTGTGCTTGTACGTTCATCAATTCCCATGCTCCTCGGCGTTTTTCGCTCGCGGCATCACGCCCTAAAAATGGGCGGATCCAGTCCTGGTCTCTCCATAGCAATTTCGGCGAAGTCTTGTCAGTAAAGGATTGCAGGCCAGCGGCTTCTCCATGGTGGCTTTCCTCAAAGGGGCGCTCCTGTCGGAACAGCCGCCCGCCCAAGCCGTTCAACCTGATCGAGGCAAAGGCTCAAAAGGAGGCTTCCTATGGACCTATGGCAAATGGTCGTGTCGGATCATGCGAATATCGAGGAGCTCTGCCGCGAGGTGCTGAAGGCCACGAAGAGCGGACCCAACAGCCGGGGAGAGCTCTTCGCGGATCTCCAAGACGAGTTAGAGCGGCACATCGGGGCGCACCAGAATGTGCTCTATCCCGCCCTGTCCCATCATGAGCGCACAGCAAATTACGTGGCCGATCTGGAGCGCAAGCAGGACGAGATCCTGCGGCAGGCCGACGAGTTGGCCGCGCGGCCCGACAAGGACAGCCACGATTGGGCGTCGGATTTCAAAGACCTGACCGGCTCCATCCGCCACGCCTTCACCCTGGAGGAGAACGGGGTGATGATTGTCGCCCGCGGCGTCTTCGCGCCCAGTGAACTCAAGAGCCTGCAGCGGGACTATGAGCGCGAGCGCATCGCATCCTACGAATCCAGCCGCTGGCACATGCCGCAGGCGATGATGCCGAGCCGCTACGGCCTGCCCACGGGCACCGTTTTCGGTGTGCTGGCCGGCCTGATGGCTGTCGGCGCCGGTGCCCTGCTGTGGAGCATGAGCCGCTCTGACTCAATGGGATCGCGGCAGGGCCATCCCATGCGCGCGGCGCGGCGCCGTCCGCAGCCGCCATTCCCGCTCGAGAGCGGCGTCATCGACCGCAGCCTCGAAGGCTCGCGCCGCACCGGCATGGGGCAGGGAGTGTCCGGGGTGCGGACATATTCCGGGGCCGGCGCAGCATCGGCCGCCGGAGCCTCCTCGATGTCCTCCAGCCGAACGAGCGGTCGGCCGGAGCAGAGTGCCTCGCAGGCCGATGACGCCCTGCTGCACGGCGCAGGTAGCAGAACTGCGCCGACTGCCGGTGGTAGCCCCTCGGACGACAACTGGTTCTCCTCGGCCAACCCACCCCGGGCCCCTTCGGGCCTTTCGACCCCACTGCAGCCGGGAGGAACCCTGCCGGCCGGCAGCCCTGCAGCCTCCACAGGCTCCATCGGCACCGGCGGCGCCCAGACAGGCGGCGCGGATACGGGCGGACTGAAGAGGGACGGGCAGTAACCGCCCGATGAACAACCACAAGGCCTCACGTTCTGCGTGAGGCCTTTGCCATGCCGCCAGGGTCGTGGCAGGACTTGGGCAATCCCGTCACTGCCTGCTTCCGTGTCGAGCATTCTAGGACCACCCGAACAGCACCGCTTCTAGACCAGGGTGAGTGAAGCTCGCCCGGCAGGTCACACGACATGCTTCACAGGCACCCGCCAAAATCCGCGAAAACCGTTGTTTTCCGCCAAAAACCTTGCCTTCCGACAGAAATCTTAACCGTCCGGTAACCATACCGGGCGCCGAATGGATTTCATCCGTTGCGTAAGAAATCGCGACAGCTCGATCCGCCTCCGCTCTCCGAACATGTTCTGCGGCCTTCCGGAGAACCTGCTGGTGATGCCGTCGCAACAACAGACTTGAAGGGTAGGAGAACCAAGGATGGCGAAAGTACTGGTCGTAACATCGGGCAAGGGAGGTGTCGGCAAGACGACCTCTACAGCGGCCCTGGGCGCGGCGCTGGCCCAGTCGGGACAGAAGGTGGCGATGATCGACTTCGATGTCGGCCTGCGCAACCTCGACCTGATCATGGGTGCCGAACGGCGCGTGGTGTATGATCTGATCAACGTGATCAAGGGTGACGCGAAGATCGAGCAGGCGCTGATCCGCGACAAGCGCGTGGAGACCCTGCACCTGCTGCCGGCCTCCCAGACCCGCGACAAGGACAACCTGACGGACGAGGGCGTCGCCCGTGTCATCGAGGGCCTGCGCGAAAAGTTCGACTGGATCATCTGCGACAGCCCGGCCGGCATTGAGCGCGGCGCAACGCTCGCCATGCGCCACGCGGACGTTGCCGTCGTGGTAACCAATCCCGAGGTGTCGTCCATCCGCGATTCCGACCGCATCATCGGCATGCTCGATTCCAAGACTCTGAAGGCGGAGAATGGCGAGCAGGTGGAGAAGCACCTGCTGCTCACCCGCTACGACGCGGCCCGCGCCCAACGCGGCGAGATTCTCAAAGTGGAAGACGTGCTCGACATCCTGTCGATCCCGCTTCTCGCCATCATTCCGGAAAGCACCGAAGTGCTGCGCTCCTCGAACCTCGGCGCGCCGGTGACCCTCGGCAGTCCGAATTCCGCGCCGGCCCGGGCTTATCTCGAAGCCGTGCGCAAGTTGCAGGGCGAGACCATCGTCGAGGTGCAGAAACAGCGTGGTCTGTTCAGCAAACTGTTCGCCAGGAGGGCCGCATGAACCTGTTCAGCTTCTTCAAGAAGAACACCACGTCCGCTCCGGTAGCCCGCGAGCGCCTTCAAGTCCTGCTGGCGCATGAGCGCACCATCGTCGGGGGCGGCGAGTCCGATCTCGTGGCATCGAGATCCCGGCGGCTCTCACAGCCCTGCGTCCGGCCGCATGACAAACCTGATCGCAGGCTGCGCTGTGCAGCCTGCGATCCTTAGGCTATGCTCTCCATCGGCGATCCCGCTCCGCTTGGAGGCGCCTCATGGATGACCGTGGCTGGCCTGAACTCTCCTATCCTGCCTGGCGCGATACGGCCGCAACCCTGCAGCTTTGGACGCAGATCGTCGGCAAGGTCCGGCTTGCACTCACGCCCTGGCTCAATCACGGCTGGCACGTGCCGCTCTACGTCTCCGCGCGCGGCCTGACCACCTCTCCCGTGCCTGTCGCCCGCGAGATCCTGGAAATCGAGTTCGATTTTATCGCCCATCGCCTGCTTGTGCGCACCAGCCGCGGTGATGAGCGCATGCTGCCGCTCCGGCCGCAGAGCGTTGCAGCGTTCTACGCGGACCTGTTCGGCCTTCTCGGCGAGATGGGCATCAAGGTTTCGATCAACGAAATGCCCAACGAGGTGCAAAACCCGATTCCGTTTTCGGGCGATTACGAGCACGCGTCCTATGACGCCGATGCCGCTCATCGCTTCTGGCGCGTATTGATGCAGACCGACCGGGTGTTCAAGCTGTTCCGTAGCGGCTTCCTGGGCAAAGTCTCGCCGGTTCACTTCTTCTGGGGCAGCTTCGACCTTGCCGTCACGCGTTTCTCCGGGCGTGAGGCGCCGCTCCATCCCGGCGGCGTGCCTGGCTTGGCCGACGCGGTCACCCGTGAGGCCTATTCCCATGAGGTCTCGAGCGCGGGCTTCTGGCCGGGCAGCGATGCCTACCCTCAGGCCGCTTTCTATTCGTATGCCTATCCCGAGCCGCCGGGATTTCGCGATGCGGCAATCCCAGTGGGCGCGGAGTTCGATTCCACTCTCGGCGAATTCATTCTGCGCTACGACGTCCTGCGCGAAGCGCCCGATCCCGATGCGATGCTGCTCGATTTTCTGACGTCCACCTATGCGGCGGCGGCCGATGGCGGGCGCTGGGATCGCGCAGCCCTCGAATGTGACTTCGGCGCGCCAGCACGCGTGCGTAGTGTTTGATGGGGAGTGTTTCGAAAGGTGATGACGTTGCCGAAACAGGCATCATCCTGCAGAAAATCGACAAACTTATCCGAAATTGCCGTTGATCCGGGCCAATAACGGTAGATTGCCACGCCAGCGCCACATCCCGCTTCTAGCCCTAGCGCTGCATGCAAGGAGATGAACCTGGCCTCCCGCATGCACGCTCATCAAGAGTGGAGCATCCACCACGAGTAGAGGTGCGAGGACCCCATGCAGATCGGCGACTTGCCACGAACCCATCATTCCATCGAGCGGCGCGACAACACCGCTTTTCAGGCACTGCGAATTCTTCTGGTGACAGGCCTCATGGCCGGCGGATCGCTGGCCCTGTGGCTCACTGCAGGCAGCAGCCCTCCCTCGGGCGGCATGGTCACCGTCGCGCCGCCGCAGATTTTGACGGGCGAAGAGCAGATGGTGGAACTGGCCCGGCCTGCTGAGCGCGTGCAGGTGGCCGATGCGGATCCTGCGGCATTCGTTGCAAGCTCAGGCCATCTGAAGGAAGCGGCTTACGTGCCCGCGTCCGGCCCGCAGGATCCTGCTCCGATGGCAGCCAGCCCATTACCGCTTGCCGGCAAAGAGGCCTCCGCTGCTCTGGAGCCGACAGTGGCAGCCGCTCCCACCGATATCGACATGACGGGTACTGTGGCCAAGCATGCGAGCCTCACCGAGCCCGCACGTCCTGAAAGCCCCGTGGCGGATCTGGTCGATCTCAACCGCGCCTCCTTCGAGCAGCTGAATTCCCTGGAAGGCGCAGGCGCCCTCGGCCGCGCCATCATCAGGCACCGGCCCTACAGGTCCGTCGATGATCTCATGAAGAAAAAGGTCCTGCGCCGCTCGGTGTTCGAAAAGATCAAGAATCAGGTAAAAGTGCAGTAGGACGCGAGCCCCGAGGTCCCGCACTCGCCAGGGCCACAGCGGCGCCTGCGTCAAGGAGGTGCCGCTGGCCCCATTGCCGCGGGCGAGGAAGGCGCTACAAAACATCAAAGCATCGCCATCCCAAGCCATAGACACAGCCCATGCCATTTCGACCCGCTCTGGATGTGCCAGGGCTTGCAGCACCTATCCTTATCAAGGCAGCGGCTGTCTTCCATCGCGGCTCCACCCAGGTCGCTATCCTCCTGGACGGGCCCATGCTCTGCCACGGGGCTGCTCGGAGCAAAGTCCACGGCGATGGACAGTAGAACCCCACCATACCCCGATTTCCTTCGGGACGGCGGCGAGACGGGAGCGCTGATCCGCAGCCATGACTGGGCCCGGACGCCTATCGGGCCGATCTCCGGCTGGCCCCAGAGCCTGAAGACGACGGTGGGGCTGATGCTGCGGTCCCCGATCCCGATGGTTCTGCTGTGGGGCGAGCATGGGGTGATGATCTACAATGATCCTTATTCCGTGTTCGCTGCGGGGCGTCACCCCCGGCTTCTCGGCTCTAACGTCCTGGAGGGGTGGCCGGAGGTCGCCGATTTCAATGCCCATGTCATGCAGGTCGGCATGGCGGGGGGAACTCTCTCGTTCCGGGACCAGGAGTTGACCCTGTACCGGAACGGGGCGCCCGAGCAGGTGTGGATGAACCTCGACTACTCTCCGGTAATCGACGAGAGCGGACAGCCGGGGGGCGTGCTTGCCATCGTGGTGGAGACCACCAGCCGGGTGGCCATGGAGGCAGCCCTGCGCGAGAGCGAGACACGCCTGCGCGGAGTGCTCGACGGCATGGGAGAGAGCCTGGCGCTCCTGGACCGGGATTTCCGCATCATCGACATGAATGCGGAAGCCTTGCGTCTGGAAGACCGCCCCCGTGACGAGATCATCGGCAAGACCCATTGGGAAGCCCATCCCGAGGCGGACCCGGCGCTTGGCGAGATGTACCAACACGCCATGGCGACCAAGAAGCCCGTGGAGATGAGGCATCGCTATGTCTGGCCTCATGGCCGGGTCAGCTGGATCGCGATGCATGCCTACCCGGTTGGCGAGGGGCTGGCGGTGTTCTACGGCGACGTTACCGAGCAGGTGGAGGCCGAGGAGCGCCTGCGGGAGAGCGAGGAGCGCCTGCGGCTCATGGCCGATGCCGTGCCGCAGATCGTTTGGGTCACCGATGCCGAGGGAAAGACCGAGTTCTTCAATCGCCAATGGTTCGAGTACACTGGCTCGACCGTCATGCCCGTCAGCGCCGCCCAAGTCGCGATAGATTTCGTGCACCCGGATGATGAAGCGGTGACGATAGAGGCATACGGGAGGGCGCAGCGTACAGGTGGTGTTTTCGAGGTCGAGCACCGCATCCGCTCAAAGGATGGGGAATATCGCTGGTTCCTCGTCAGGGCCGAACCGTATCGTGATCCCCGGAGCGGTGAGATCGTGCGCTGGTTTGGCGTCTCCATCGACATTCACGACCGCCGGATCGCCCAGGAACATCAGCAGCTCCTCATCAACGAGCTGAACCACCGGGTGAAGAACACTCTTGCTACCGTGCAGTCCGTGGCATCGCAGACACTGCGCAACGCGGACTCGACCGAGCAAGCCAAAGAGGCGCTGGAAGCCCGCCTGTTCGCCCTGTCCCGCGCCCATGATGTTCTCACCCGTGAGAACTGGGAGAGCGCGGACCTGTATGACATCGTCGAACAGGCAGTGGAGCCTTATTCGAGCCGTGGAGAGGATCGCCTACACCTCGAAGGCGCAAGGGTTCGCGTGCCGCCGCGCATGGCCCTGGCGCTCGCCATGGCGCTGCAGGAACTGGCCACCAACGCGGTGAAGTACGGCGCTTTGTCCAACGAGACGGGCGCGATCAAGATTGCATGGAGCGTGCAGCCCGGAGGGACCGGGCCGCGGCTGCATCTCAGATGGGAGGAAACCGGCGGTCCCGCCGTCCGGCGGCCATTGCGGCGCGGTTTCGGATCGCGGCTGATCGAGCGCAGCCTATCGCAGGACCTCGACGGCACGGCCGAGATCTCGTTCCCGGCCTCCGGCGTCGTCTGCATCGTGGATGCGCCGCTGACCTAGACTTGCGGCCCGCCGCTACCCCATGAAGCCTTACGTGAGAAGCGCCGCTCTTCAGCGGCGCTTCCCGGACGGGTGCGATCAGTTGGACTTGGCGGCTTTCACCGGGTCCTTGACGTTCGGGATCGTGGCAAACTCCACGTTGTAAAGCTCCCCGTCCTTGCGCTCCACCTTGCGCACATAGATGTTCTGGATGATGTCGCGGGTCTGCGGGTCGATCGACACCGGCCCGCGCGGGCTGGTCCAGCTCATGCCCTTCATGGCGTCGATCAGCGCCTGACCGCCCTGGCCGTTGGTCTTCTTCAGGCCCTCGTAAATCAGG
>JAJFBI010000724.1 GCA_020697385.1 Microvirga sp.
GCGATCCGGGTGGGCGAGAAGGCCTTCGGCCTCCAGTTCCATCCGGAGGTCACCCACGCCATGCTCTGCCGCTGGACCGTGGTCGCCGAGGAGCGCCTGTGCATGCCGGGTGCCCAGGACCGGATCCGCCAGCTCGAAGGTCGCTACCAACACGACCCGCATGTTTCCCGCTGGCTCGACCGCTTCCTGGATCACTGGCTCGACGAGAGGCGCTAGGAGCCATTCATGACGCCTCCCGTTCTGACCAGCGAGCGCCTGTGCTTCCACCCTTGGGAGGCGGATGACTTCCCACTGCTCGCATCACTCCACAGCGACCCTGAGGTGCAGCATTTCCTGCAGATGGGCGATCCGCCCTGGGACGACGCGTATCTTCGGGCCAAGTTCGAGGGCTTCCGGGCCGATTATGCGAATAACGGCTGGACCAAGTTCAAGGTCATCGACCGGCAGGGAGTGTTCCTTGGCCGTGCCGGCTTCGGTCGCTTCGATGAGACCGGTGAGCTCGAACTCGGCTACAGCTTCAAGCGCCAACTCTGGGGCCATGGCTATGCGACCGAGGCGGCCTGTGCGCTGCTCGACTGGGTTTACGGGGCCAAGCCCGTCGATCATGTCATCGGGTTTGCGGTGGCCGAGCATGCAGCCTCCCGCCGGGTGCTCGAAAAGGCCGGGATGGCGTTTGCCGGCATCAGGGATGTCGATGGCATCTCCAACGCCTTCTATCGTCACGACCGCCCGATCTGAGGCGCTTCGGCCTCACGTCGCGTCGAACTCGAAAGGCGACACGCCGCGCTTCATCTCATCGACGATCAGCGCATGCATCAGGGGCGGCGCCGCGCGCTGTGGGCAGGCGGCGCGGTCACACAGGCGGCAGTTGATGCCGATGGGTGTGGCCTCAGCGGAGGACAGGTCGAGGCCGCGCGCATAGACAAGGCGGTTTGCATATTTCAGCTCGCAGCCCAGTCCCACCACGAAGCGCGGATCGGGGGCGCCCCAGGGATTGAAGGCGCGCTTGACCGTGCGGGCGATGGAGAACCAGCGCGAAGAATCTGGCAACTCGATCACCTGCGTGGCCACCTGGCCCGGCATGCGGAAGGTGGAGTGCAGGTTCCAGAGCGGGCAGGTGCCGCCGAACTGCGAGAAGGGAAAGCGGCCTGACGAGAAGCGCTTCGATACGTTGCCGGCTGAATCGACCCGCACCAAGAAGAAGGGAATGCCCCGCGCTCCGGGGCGGGCCAGCGTCGTGAGGCGGTGCGCCACCTGCTCGAAGCTCGCGCCATAGCGGGCGCCCAGCACCTCCACGTCGTAGCCCAAAGACTCCGCGGCCGCGTGGAACTTCGCATAGGGCATCATCAAGGCGCCGGCGAAATAATTGCCGAACGAGACCCGCAGCAGCCGCCGGGCCGGGCCGTCGGCCGGTTCAAGACGCGCCGCGAGCGCATCGATGGTCTCGCGCATCTCGGCGAAGGCCAACTGGTAGGCGGCCTGGAAGGTTCTGCCGGACGGATCCACGAGTTCGGAGATCAGGAGCTGGCGCCTGTGATGATCGTAGCGGCGCAGGGCATCCGGCATCACATCGATGGGCATCACCCGCACCCGGATGCCATGCCGGGTGTGCAGGCGCTCGCCGATGGCGAAGAACAGGTCGTGCCCGCTCGATGCGAGTTCCGAGGCTAGAACCTCGGCCGCCTCGTCCAGCTCCGGAAAATGGTTCTTGGCCTCGTGGATCAGCTCCCGCACCCGGTCGACCGGGTTGACCTGGGGCGCGTCCTCGGCGCGGTCGCGGTCGTTGAGATTGGGCGTCACCGCCTCCCGGGCGCCGCGCATGGCCTGATAGGCGCGGTAGAGGCGGTTGATGGCATCCACCAGGGATGGCGCGCTCTCCACGGTCTCGCGCAGCTCGAGCCGCGCCACCGGCGTCGAGCGGAACAGCGGATCGGCAAAAACCTCCTCGAGCTCCGTAACCGTGCGTCCATGATCGTCGTTGGCGAACTCGCGCGGGTCGAGCTGATAGGCATGGGCAAGGCGGATGAGCACCTGCGCGGTGATCGGGCGCTGGTTGCGCTCCATGAGGTTCAGGTAGCTCGGCGAGAGCCCGAGCTCCTCGGCCATACGGGATTGGCTCAGGTTGAGGTCCCGCCGCAAACGCTTCAGGCGGGGGCCAACGAAAAGCTTTCTGCTCTCATCCATGTTGTAAATCTTTTTACAAGTTTACACGAGGTGGTGTGTCATAGCTTTACAGGGCGACTTTTCTTCGGAATTCCATCGTTGAAACAAAAGCTTCTTCAAGGATTATTAGAGGAACACGCCCTGCTGCATTGCATCAATACTGGCCTGCAGGGGGGTTTTGTCAAGGAATGTAAACTGAAGGATTGAAGATGACCTCCCAGACGTCCCCGGCATCGACCAACGATCTGATCCCTTCCGCCCCGAAGGGCCGCTTCGATGGTGTCCGTCGCCCCTATTCGGCCGAGGACGTCCAACGTCTGCGGGGTTCCGTGCAAATCGCCCATACGCTCGCCGAGCGCGGCGCGCAGACGCTGTGGCAGCTGCTGCACGAGCGTCCCTATGTCGTCCCTATGTTCATTCGCTCGGTGCCATGACGGGCAACCAGGCCATGCAGATGGCCCGCGCCGGGCTCGAGGCGATCTATCTGTCCGGCTGGCAGGTGGCCGCCGACTCGAATGTCGCCGGCGCCATGTATCCCGACCAGTCGCTCTATCCGGCCAATTCCGGCCCCGAGCTGTGCCGGCGCATCAACCGTACCTTCCAGCGTGCCGACCAGATCGAGCACGCCGAGGGCGGTGCGCAGCGCGACTGGTTCCTGCCCATCGTGGCCGATGCCGAGGCCGGCTTCGGTGGCCCGCTCAACACCTTCGAGATCATGAAGGCCTATATCGAGGCCGGCGCCGCAGGCGTGCATTTCGAGGACCAGCTCGCCTCGGAAAAGAAGTGCGGCCATCTCGGCGGCAAGGTACTGATCCCGACCTCGGCGCACGAGCGCAACCTGATCGCCGCGCGGCTTGCCGCCGACGTGATGGGAACGTCCACCCTGATCATGGCCCGCACGGACGCCGAGTCCGCCAAGCTCATCACCTCGGACGTGGACGAGCGCGACCGCCCGTTCATCGAGCCCGACAGCCGCACGCCGGAAGGGTTCTATCGCCTGAAGGATGGCACGGGCCTCGACCATTGCATCTCCCGCGGCCTGGCTTACGCGGAACTCGCCGACCTCCTGTGGTGGGAGACCTCGCACCCGGATCTCGACGATGCGCGCAAGTTCGCGGAAGCGATCCACAAGCGCTATCCCGGCAAGCTCCTGGCCTATAACTGCTCGCCGTCCTTCAACTGGAAGAAGAAGCTCGACGACGCCACCATCGCCAAGTTCCAGCGTGAGCTCGGCGCCATGGGCTACAAGTTCCAGTTCGTGACGCTCGCCGGCTTCCACCAGCTCAATTACGGCATGTTCGACCTGGCAAGCGGCTACCGCGACCGCGGCATGGGGGCCTATTCCGAACTGCAGGCCGCCGAGTTCGGCGCGGAGGCGAGCGGCTACACCGCCACCCGTCACCAGCGCGAGGTCGGCACCGGCTACTTCGATCAGGTCTCGGTGGTGATCACCGGCGGCAAGTCTTCCACCACGGCCATGGCCGAGTCGACCGAGACCGCTCAGTTCCAATCCGCGACCAAGCTTCAGGCAGCCGAATAAACTTCAACATCCCCAAACCTTTGCACCAACGGAGAACGACAATGAACACATCACGTTTCTGGGTTGTCGGCGGCGAGTACACCTCCTGCGACTGCGAGAAAATCGTCCAGGGCACCGAGCGGGTCATCGGCCCCTTCGAGAGCCGCACTGAGGCCGAGCGCACCTGGCGTTCCCTGTCCGAGGATCACCGGCCGCAGGCCCAGGTCCGCTTCACCATCGCCCAGGAGCCCCCGTCGGTCCTGAGTGCCTGAAGACGCTGCTGTTCCCTGCCCATCCTGGGCAGCACCACCCCCGGGATCACCAGCACGAGGCCGGTGATGACGGCCGGACTGGTTTTCCCGCCCGGCCGGTCGCCGCCGCGACCCGCTTCGAAGGACGCAGGTTCCTCCGGCGGGATCTTCCGTGCTCACACGAAGTTTTTATCCTCCGGCCTCAATCTTCTTGAGCGCCCCTCTGCCTAAATCGCCGGACTGTCCTAAAAACAGCCGGGCAAGGATTTCCAAGGGGGTTCACATGAAGACCGTCCTCAAGTCGCTCGCATTCGCCG
>JAJFBI010000725.1 GCA_020697385.1 Microvirga sp.
GACGAGGAGACAGGCGAGCGGGTTCGCAGAAAGACGCTTTTCGCGCGGGCTTCCTGGGTCTTCAACGCCGACCAGGTCGACGGCTGGACGCCGCCCGCCACAGAGAAGCGGAACCTCGTCGAAGCAATCGACCAGGCGGAAGTCTTCACAGCCGCGATCGCCGCCGACATACGTAACGGCGGCGACCGCGCGTACTACCGGCGTTCGGATGACCATGTCCAAATGCCGGAGCGCGAGCGCTTCACCGGCTCGGCGACGAGCACCCCGACCGAGGCGTACTACGCCACACTCCTGCACGAGCTCACCCATTGGACGGGGCACGAGAGCCGGCTCGACCGCGATCTCTCGGGTCGCTTTGGGAACGAGGCGTACGCCATGGAGGAGCTCGTGGCCGAACTCGGCGCGGCGTTCCTCTGCGCGGACCTGTCCGTCACGAACACGCCGCGCCCGGACCATTCCGCCTACATCGCGAACTGGCTCGAGGTTCTGAAGCGGGACAAGCGCGCCATCTTCACGGCTGCGCGGAAGGCTGCAGATGCAAGCGACTATCTCGCGGGCCTGCAACCTAAGGCGTCGGCATGACGCCCCTGGATTTCAAGCACGTCAAAGAAGAGGCCAACTTCGAGCAGATACTTCGACACTATGGGCTGGTGATTCGGGGCTACGGAAAGCAACGCGTAACGCTCTGTCCCTTTCATAAGGACACTAAGCCCTCCTGCTCGATCCATCTCGAGCACAATGTGTTCAACTGCTTCGGCTGTGGCGCGCATGGGTCGGTGTTGGATTTCGTCGCCCGGCTTGAGAACGTTTCGATCCGCGACGCAGCAGAACGTATCGAAGACATCTGTCGGCTATCGGCCCCGTCGCCGGGGTCGGGAGCGAAACCGAGGGAAAAGTGCCAAAGCCGAGATCTCTCTGGTTGGCCGCTCCAGCCTCTGTCGTACGAGCTCACCCTAGTGGTTGAGATCCAACGGATGATACCTGAAGCACGCGGGCTTCGGAGATGCTAGCCGGAGTTCGGTCTTTAGCCACGAGCCGCCATTCGCGGGCAACGTGACTCTCGTGCCTTCAGGTCGCGCCTGAGCTCGTGCCGGAGGCGCCAGTTGGTGCCCTCGGCGATGATCCAGTTTGGGCCTCCAGTTCTCCAAAGTCGCGCAACCAGAGTAAAAAGCGGTAGCCGAGGCGGCGGTGCCGGGCTACCGTACGGCAGAGGGCAACGGGGAGGCATTACAACCGATGCAACACATCACACTGAGCCGACACATCGCTACAATCGTGGTGCTTTTGCTCGCAGTCGAAGGCCCTGCAGTGGGGAGCGAGGCGCCGCCTGCGTGGGCGTATCCGGTCAATCCTCCGGGTCTGAAGCCAGCGCCCGATGACGGCACCCCGAGGCATGTGCCGGACAGCGACGCCGCGTTCACGCTGACCCAGATTCGGGATCTGCACTTCGCGCCGGATTGGCACCCTGAGGATCACCCGCGGATGCCCGACATCGTGGCGCGGGGAGGAACGCCGGAGGTGCTGGCGTGCGGCTCATGCCATCGCGCCGACGGGTCGGGCGGTCCGGAAAACGCCAACATTGCCGGTCTGCCCGCCGTGTACATCGCGCAGCAGATGGCGGACTTCAAAAGCGGCGCCCGAACCACGTCGGTGCCCGAAAGGGCGCCGCCCCAGTTGATGATCACCACAGCAAAAGCCATCAACGATCAGGAGGTCGAAGCCGCCGCCGCCTATTTCTCGACCCTCCAGCCGAGGGCAGCGATCAGAGTGGTCGAAGCGGAGAGTGTCCCGAAGACCAAGGTCACGGGATGGCATCTCGCGGTCGCGGCAGATGACGAAACGGAGCCGCTGGGGCAGCGCATCGTCGAGGTCCCGGAGAAACTGGAGTATTTCGAGCTTCGCGATGGCCGAGCCCGCTTTGTCGCTTATGTCCCGCCGGGAAGCGTTGAGCGGGGGCAGGCGCTGGTTGCCTCCGGGCGCGGCAAGATCGTCGCATGTGGCATCTGCCACGGGCCTGACTTGAAGGGGCTGGAGCCCATTCCTGGCATTGCCGGGCGCTCCCCGAGCTACATTGTCCGCCAACTCTACGACTTCAAGACGGGCGCTCGCGCCGGTGCCTGGAGTGCGCTCATGGCACCCGTTGTCGAAGAGCTGTCGGTGGACGACATGATCTCAGTTGCCGCATATGCGGCCTCACTGAGCCCCTGAGCCGGGCGGCCACGTCGCCATCGCCAGGCCCTTCATGGCGCCGCGGCAGCGCGAATAGAGCCTATCCGGCTGTCGCTGCGGAACGCAGGCCAGGGCAAGCGCCTTGGGCCAGCGTCGGCCGCTCGGCTGCCGGCATGTTCCGAGGGCGTGAGCGGCGGGAACCGGCGGGCGACCGTCGCCTCATCCTGCCTTGCCGTGATGTCCGAATCGGGTCACGACCGGCCGCTCCGTTTGTTCGGCAGCGGGGGATGCGGGCCGGGTACCATCCGTCAGATTTCGACCACTAGCGTGGCTGCGATTTAACCCCTGCCTTAACCCCTCCCCAGGGTCAGTCCCTATAGGTCCTAGTCTCCA
>JAJFBI010000726.1 GCA_020697385.1 Microvirga sp.
TTTCCGATTGGATGTGCTGCTTGCGTAGATGCGGGCCAGGATGGGCGGGAAGCCTCCGCCCCGCCGGAAAGCAGCCTGTGCCAACCGAGACCGAAAACCCGGCGTCTGTTCTGCCGATGGACCGGAAGCGGTGGTCCTGCCTCCCTGCCTCCCTGCCTCCCTGCCTCCCTGCCGCGCGCCGCTCAGCCGATGCGGCTGAGCATTTCCTCGACCCCCCCGATGATCATCGCGATATCCTGCGGGCGGGACAGCCGGTGGTCCCCGTCCGGCACCAGCGACAGAGTGACGTCGTCGGCGGGCAGCAGGCTGACGAGCCTCAGCGCATGGCTGTGGGGGACGTCCGGATCGGCCAGCCCCTGAATCACGTGCACCGGGCAGCGGGTGTCGATCGGCCCGGCCAGCACCCGGTTTTCGCGCCCGTCCTCGATGAGCGCCTTCGTATAGATGTCGGGCTCGGTCGAATAGGCGGACCGCTCCTCGAAGAAGCCGTTCTTGTCGAGCGCCCGCCGCGCTGCCCTCGTCAGCGCGGGCTCCACGAGCTCCGACGTGAAGTCCGGCGCCGGCGCCAGCAGGATCAGCCCGGCCACGCGCCCGCCCTCATCCTGCTCGTGAAGTTCCTCGACCATTCTGAGCGCGATCCACGCGCCCATCGACGAGGCGACCAGGACTTGGCGGCCGGTCGTGAACTGGCCGAACACAGCGAGACTTTCGGCCAGCCATTTAGAGATGGTGCCGTCGACGAACCGGCCGCCCGACTCGCCATGGCCCGAGTAGTCGAAGCGGAGGAAGGCCCGGCCGTGTCCGGCGGCCCATTGCGCAAGGGCCTCGGCCTTGGTGCCTTTCATGTCCGAGCGAAACCCGCCAAGCCACACCAGGCCAGGCTCGCTCCCGGCCATCCGCCTGAGCGCAATGTAGGTCCCACCGACATTGACATATTCTGGCTGCTGCATCGGGGCTCCTGCCTGTCGGCAGCTTTTGGCACAGGCGCAAAGCCGCGGAAAGAGCGCACGGTCAGCGGACCCGTCGAGCGCACGGAGCGCGGCTGCGGCCACGTCGTTTCGCGTGATTTATTGTGGCTGCCGTGCTATTGACTTCGGCTGCTTCGCCACGACATAGGCGGCGGCGCGAAAAACCCCGAACGCAAATGGCATGAGGAGACGACGACAATTCGCAGACCATTCAAGGCAGCCGCCCCTACCAGGGAGGGACCACGCTCAAACCGGGATATAAGGGTGCCCCGGGTCCAGCTCATCGATGCTGAAGGCCACAATCGTGGCGAGGTTTCAATCAACGACGCCCTTTTGCTGGCTGAGGAGGCCGGGCTGGATCTCGTCGAGATATCGCCCAACGCCGACCCCCCGGTCACCAAGATACTGGATCTCGGCAAGCTGAAATACGCCAACCAGAAGAAGGCCGCCGAAGCGCGAAAGAACCAGAAGGTCATCGAGATCAAGGAGATCAAGATGCGGCCCAACATCGACAGTCACGATTACGAGACGAAGATGAAGGCGGTGCGGCGCTTCTTCGACGAGGGCGACAAGGTCAAGCTGACGCTGCGTTTCCGCGGACGCGAGATGGCCCATATGGAACTCGGGATGCAACTCCTCAACAAGGTCCGCGAGGAAGTTGCAGGCATCGCAAAGGTCGAGGCTGAACCGAAGCTCGAAGGTCGACAGATGATGATGGTCCTGGCGCCGCGCTAACCTCGGTTGGCGGGACGGCTCGCCCGGAGGCCGGCGTCGCCTTCGGACCCCCTTGAGGGCCACCTTCGGGGGTGTTGCGCTTTGTCCGGGCCGTCGTTATAAGGCCGCGTAATCAGGAACCGCCCGGCAGGGCATGCCGTGGCGGTTTCATTTGCTTTCCGGACCCTTGGTCGTCCGGAGACGACAACAGGGGTGAACGGCCCCGGCAAGGAGTTGAGCAAAATGCCCAAGATGAAGACCAAATCGGCCGCCAAGAAGCGATTCAAGGTGACGGCAACCGGCAAGGTCGTCTCGGCCGCCGCCGGCAAGCGCCACGGCATGATCAAGCGTTCCAACAAATTCATTCGCAACGCCCGCGGCACCATGGTTCTCGCCGAACCCGATGCCAGGAAGGTCGTGAAGAATTTTCTGCCGAACCTCTGAGCATTCGGCCCGGAACAGTTTCAAGGAGATCATGACATGGCACGCGTCAAGAGAGGCGTCACCTCGCACGCCAAGCACAAGAAGGTTCTGAAGGCAGCCAAAGGCTTCTATGGCCGCCGCAAGAACACCATCCGCATAGCCAAGCAGGCAGTGGAGAAGTCGCTTCAGTATGCCTATCGCGACCGCAAGAACCGCAAGCGCACATTCCGGGCGCTGTGGATCCAGCGCATCAACGCGGCGACGCACGAGCACGGGCTTACCTATGGCCGTTTCATAGACGGCCTCAACAAGGCCGGCATCGAGATCGACCGCAAGGTCCTGTCGGACATGGCCATCAACGAGCCGCAGGCGTTCGCGGCGCTCGTTGTGAAGGCCAAGACGGCTCTCGAATATCTGAAGAACACCACACCCAACGCTTTCGAAAGCGCTGTAGC
>JAJFBI010000084.1 GCA_020697385.1 Microvirga sp.
GCTCCCCCGTTACCCTCATTCTCGAACTTTGCGATATCTTTCCAAAGGTACGTATGAGCATGAAAGGGGCAGGAAAATTCGCGGGCATGCGGTGACCCACATCGCCAATCTATATCAGTTGCCTTCGCAAACCAAGACGCATGGTCGTGCCAAAATGGCATACCCGAATTCCCTGCGCCCAGACCTTTCTCGGCTTCAGCAATTCTTCATTCGCAGCGGCACTGAGGCGGCGATAGCGGGCACAGAGCCGGATCTGCGCCTTCCAGGCGATGTCGCGAACCGGTTTCGGCAGGCGTTCGAGCCGAGCCCGCAGCGTCTCGCTGACGCGCGCGGGATGACGATAGCTCCAGGCGGCTTCGACCAGCACCCGGCGGGGCGGCGATTGCCGGCGAGAGTGATACTCTCCCATGGTCCGCCCTCCGTGCCTGAGGCTCGGCTCGGTCCGCCCGAGCACCCTCGCTTCTCTACTGCACGATAGGGCGGGCCGCTGGTTTCCCCCGGGGGTCATAACGTCTAGTCTCACCAATGCCGATTACGGGATGGGCGGTCGACGCGGCCACACCTCTCGATAGAAACGGCTTATGACGGCGCAGCAGCCATGCGCCAGGCGAAGGTAATCAACGGAGCTGCGTCGGGGCGTACAGGCGCACAGGGCGGTGGCGGCCGCGCACCGTGGTGTGCGCCACCTCCGTCCAGGCCTCGGCACTGCCCTCAGCGGTCCTGAGTGTCTCTTCCGAGACCAGCAGCGGCACATCCAGCTCGGCGGACAGGCGCTCGATGCGCTGGGCCAGGTTCACCGTATCGCCGATGACTGTATACTCCAGCCGCTCCCCCCAGCCGATCGCGCCCACGATGGCGTCGCCGAAATGGATGCCGATGCTGACTCGGACAGGCTCCAAGGCCCCTCCCCGCTCGCCGTTCCACCGCTCCAGCGCTTCCAGCATCTCCAGCCCGCAGCGAAGCGCTCGCGCTGCATCATCCGGGCTAGCCTCCGGCAGCCCGAAGACCGCCATCACTGCGTCGCCGATGAACTTGTCGATCATGCCCCTCTGCGCAAACACGGGAGCGCTCATGCGCTGCCGGTAGTCACTCAAGAAGGCGAGAAGCTCGGCGGGCGGCATGTCTTCGGCGCGTGAGGTGAATCCTCGAATATCGACGAACAGCACGCCGACCGGCTGCGAGTGGGGTAGCCTCGGGTCCTGATGCTGCGACGACAGGGCAGTGACCAGAGTGGAGGGAACGAAACGAGAGAGGTCGGCTCGCAGGCGGGATTCGACCACCGAGGTCAACAGCAGCCGCCTGGCGCGTATCGACGCAATCAGAAGCGCGATGGCCGTCAGGATCACCAGCGCGATATGGGCAAGTTCGGGGGGCCGCCAGTGAGGCGCCTGCCCGCCATTGATGGCCATCTCGACGGCGTGGACGCCCGCCCAGCCGAGCACGAAGAGCCCGGCGGCGTAGACGATGAGTGCGGGCCGGTAGCGCACGGCTGCCTGGCTCAAGACAAGGAAGATCATCAAAGTGCCGGGAACGGCTAAGGCGTCCGTCGCCGAGAGCCCCGCATGCAGCACCAGCATGCTCATGAAGTGGAGCACCAGCCCGACATCGAGTGTGGTGAAGAGCGCCGGCAGCCAGCGCCAGTGCAGGCGCGCCACGGCAAGCGCCAGAGAGACCATGGTCGCCAGTCCGTAGAGAACGAGCGGCAGCCAGACGGCGTGATCGGGTCCGAGCACGTCAAAGACGCGCAACAACAACAGCAGGACGATGAAGCCGGCCAAGCGTAAATAGGCGAGCGCGCTCTCGCTGCGCCGCTCGGCCTCGGCGAAAAGGGCGCCGGCTTCATGCTCAGGCGTGAGCTGGCTGTCAACCCCGTCCGGCGGAAGGGTCACGGGATGGTGTCTCCGCTAGGGCTTGAGATAGCTAGTCGTGCGTCGACAAAGGCCGTAACATCTCGCCGCGGCATCGCAACGAGGGCCGTGCCACATCCGGTATGGTGCGGCGTTTCTCGAGATGGTGTCGGGGCATTGACCGGGCTGGTGCTTGTGGAGCGGTGCGGACGGGCCTTCACCGCTCTATCCTCCGGCCGATCCCGGTCGCCTGCAAGGCTTTAAGGGCCGGCGCGCTGCGACCAAACGATCTGGAGCGAAGGCCGCGTTGATTGATTTGGATCAATGACCCGGCTGGCCATAGTGGTCCCTCAATTGTCGGCAGGAGCATAGAAGGAGTGAAGGCCTGGGAGGGGCGCGTGTCCCATGAAATGCAGATCGAGCATGTGGCTGAAGGCCTCCCTCCTGATCGCCGTTTTCCTTCACGGCGCCGGTACGACACTTGCCGCCGAGGCGGAGATCAGCCTCGATCGGCTCGTGAGCGAGGCGCTCAGCAACAGCCCGGAGATCGCGAGGGCGAGTCGGCGCACGGATGCGGCAAGGGCGCTCGTGCCGCAGGCGGGTACGCTTCCGGACCCGTGGCTCAACTTCGAATACAGCGAGCTCAACGAACGCGAGGTGGAGTATGGAATCCGACAGGAAATCCCGTTTCCCGGCAAGCTGCGGCTACGCGGCGAAGTGGCGTCAAAGGAAGCTGAGCAGAGCCAGCAGGAGATCGAGGCAGTTCGGCGACGGGTCGTAGCGCAGCTCACGAGCGTCTACCACGAGCTTTCCCTGACCTACAGGTCGCTAGCAGTACTCGAGCAGAACCGTCAAATCCTGATCGATTTCGAGAAGACCGCGCGCACGCGCTACGTCCTCGGCCAAAGTGCCCAACAAGATGTGCTGCGGGCCCAGACCGAACTGTCGAGACTGCTCACGCGGATTGCAGTCCTGCAGCAGCAGCGAGAATCTTCTCAGGCCGAGATCAATCGTCTGCTCAATCGCCCGCCGAGAAGCCCCCTCGGGCGGCCGATTTCGGTGCCGCTCCGGCCGCTTCGGACGACGCTCGAGGAACTGAGCTCGTGGATCGAACGGACCTCGCCCATGCTGCGAGGGCAGGCTAGTGCGGTCGAACGCGGCGACCGGGCGCTCGATCTCGCCCGCCGGGAGTATTTCCCCGATATCGAGCTCGATCTTTCGCGGAGGCACGATCTCGACATGCGAACCAACGGGTTTCGCCTGATGCTGAGCATCCAGGTGCCGCTCTATTATAGGAGCCAGCAACGGGAGGGTGTTCGCGAAGCCACGGCCCTGCGTAGTGCGGCCCAACACGAGCTGCAAGCAACTCGGCAGGAGTTGCTGTTCCAGCTGAAGGACAACTACGTTCGCGCGCAACGCGCCGAGCAGCTGATCAGGCTGCTCTCCGAGGCGGTGATCCCGCAAGCCGGTCTAACGCTGCGCTCGGCGCAGGCCGGCTACGCGGTCGGTTCTGTCGATTTCCTGACCTTGCTCAGCAGTCTGTTGACGCTGCAGGAGAACCGGCTCGAGCTCGAGATGGAGACCGCGGAGCACGCAAAAGCTCGCGCCCGGTTGGAAGAGATCAGCGGTGAACTGCCATGAACATCGAAATGCGTAAGTTCCGAGTGGTTGCCGCGATTGGCCTGGCCCTCGGCACCGGCCTGATGCTCACCGCGTCGATTGTCCTGCCACTAACCCAGTTCCGGCCGCGAGCTGTCATCGATCATGCCGTAGCCGCCTCCACGGCGGAGGGCGGACACGAGGCGCCCCGGGCCGGCGTGTCGGGAGCGGCACACGGGGTCGACCATGCCCCGGTTGCCGACCCCGCCATCGAAGGGGCACCACAAGGTGCCGGCCCGGAGAATTCGATTACTGTCCCGCTGGAACGGCTGCAATCCATCGGGGTGCGGTTCGAGCCGGCGAAGCCGCGGCGGGTCGAGCGGACAATTCGCACCGTCGGTCGCGTCGAGGTGGACGAGCGCCGGCTCACGCGCGTCAATGTGAAGTTCGAGGGCTGGATCGACCGTTTGATGGTCGACTACACGGGAGCGGCGGTACGCAAGGGGCAGATCCTCTTCGCTGTCTACAGTCCCGAGCTGGTCGCCACGCAGCAAGAGTATCTCCTCGCGTTTGAGGCACAGTCCCGACTCGGCTCCAGCGAGTTTCCGGAGGTTGTTGGTTTCTCACAGGCGCTTCTTGACGCTGCCCGGCAGCGTCTCCGTTTCTGGGACATCGAGGAGAGTCATATCCGGGATCTCGAACGGACTGGCACGATACTGAAGACGTTGCCCATCCATTCCCCCGGGAGCGGCACCGTCATCAGCAAGACTGCGGTGGCTGGCATGCAGGTGAAGCCCGGCGATGAACTTTATACGATCGCGGACCTGTCTCGGCTTTGGTTGCACGCCGATATCTTCGAATATGAGCTTCCGCTGATTGCGCTCGGACAGACCGCTGCGGTCTCGGCGTCACACCTCTCCGATGCGTCGCTGCGGGCGGTCGCGCAATTCATCTACCCAACCATTGACCCGGAAACCCGGACGGCGACAGTGCGCTTCGAGCTCGATAATCCGAGCGGGCGGCTGAAGCCCGGGATGTTCATGAATCTCGAGATTAAGGTTCCGCTCGGCACCCGCCTCGTCGTACCGAAGGATGCCGTACTCGAGAGTGGGGAGCGCCAACTGATTTTCGTCCATCACGGTGGCGGGCATCTCGAATGGCGTCAGGTGACGCTGGGTATCAGAGGCGACGATTGGATCGAGATCCTAGATGGCGTTCAAGTGGGAGATCACGTCATCACCTCGCCCAATTTCCTGCTCGACTCCGAAAGCCAGCTCAAAGCGGCCATGGGCGGGATGAAGCACTAGAAGGTCGACGGCCGTGGTCATACACATCATCGACTTCAGCGCGCGCAACCGTTTCATAGTCTTCCTGTTCGTGATCGGCCTTAGCGCCGCGGGGGCTTTGGCATTCAAGAACACGCGAATAGATGCATTGCCGGACATCTCCGACACCCAGGTCATCATCTACACGCAGTGGATGGGCCGGTCGCCCGATCTCATGGAGGACCAAGTCACCTATCCGATCGTCTCGGCGCTGCTTTCGGCACCGAACGTTACGGCCGTCCGCGGCTTCTCGGACTTCGGCTTCTCCTATGTCTACGTGCTGTTCGAGGACGGCACGCCGATCTATTGGGCGCGAAGCCGCGTGCTCGAGTACATGAACCAGCTCGCCGGCCGGCTTCCGGATGGGGTGACCCCGCAGCTGGGGCCCGATGCGACGGCGGTCGGATGGGTGTTCCAGTACGCTCTCGTCGACGAAAGCGGTCAGCACGACCTAGCCTCGTTGCGGTCCTTTCAGGACTGGTACTTGCGCTATTGGCTGCGGAGCGTCGATGGAGTCGCGGAGGTGGCGAGCGTCGGCGGCTTCGTCCGGCAGTATCAGGTCACTCTCGATCCGACGAAGGTGCTGGCCTATCGGCTGTCGATCCCGGAGCTCGCCGAGAAGATCCGCATGAACAACGCCGATGTCGGCGGACGGGTCGTCGAGTATTCTGGCCGCGAATACATGATCCGCGGCCGCGGTTACATCAAATCGCGCCGCGATATCGAGCAGATTGCGGTCGGTGCTACCCCGAGCGGCACGCCGATCCTGCTGCGTGATGTCGCGACCGTGCAGCTAGGCTCGGACATGCGGCGCGGGTTAGTCGATCTCGACGGCGTGGGGGAGGTAGTCGGCGGGATCGTGGTGATGCGATTCGGCGAGGACGCCGAGAAGGTCATCGAGCGGGTCAAGGCCAAGTTGGTCGAGATCGAACCCTCCCTGCCAAAGGGCATGAAGATCGTCACCACGTATGATCGTAGCGACCTGATCCGCGACTCCGTCAGGACTGCGACGGAGAACCTGGTTGAGGAGCTCGTCGTCGTCAGTGTGCTGATGATGGTCTTCCTGTTGCACGTGCGTTCGGCGCTGGTCCCCATCCTCGTGCTGCCGCTTGCCGTTCTCATCTCGTTCATCCTGATGTACGTGATGGGGATCGGGCTGAATATCATGTCGATCGGTGGCATCATCGTCGCGATCGGCGACATGGTTGATGCAGCGATCGTGATGGTCGACAACGCACACAAGCGGCTTGAGGAATGGGAGGAGAGCGGGCGGCCGGGCGACCGTACTGAGGTCCTCATCTCCTCCGCGAAAGAGTTGGGACCGGCGATCTTCTCCTCGCTCCTCGTGATCGCGATTGCGTTTATGCCAGTGTTCACTCTGCAGGCGCAGGAGGGTCGGCTGTTCCAGCCGCTCGCCTTCACGAAGAACCTCTCGATCGCGATGAGTGCGGTCCTGGCGATCACCCTTATTCCCGCGTTGCTCCCGCTCCTGATTCGAGGGCGGATCATCCCAGAAGCGCGCCATCCGGTAAGCCGGCTCCTGCGTCGACTCTATGCTCCGGTCCTGGCGCTAGCGCTGCGGCATCCCGCGGTCGTGATCGTTGCCTCGTTCCTGCTGGCCGCCAGCATCGTCCCCGTCTACCAGCGCATGGGCACGGAGTTCATGCCACCGCTTTACGAGGGCACGATCCAGTACATGCCGACGACTCTGCCGGGGATTTCCGTTACCGAGGCAGGCATGCTACTTCAGCAGATGGACCGGAAGCTGAGGGCCTTTCCCGAGGTTCGTAGTGTCTTCGGCAAGGCCGGGCGCGCGGAGACTTCGACCGATCCGGCGCCTTTCAGCATGATGGAGGTCGTGGTCGAGCTCAAATCCAAGGACCAATGGCGGCCGGGGATGACCTACGATGCCCTGGTCAGTGCGATGGACAAGGAATTGCAGTTCCCGGGCGTGAGCAATGCCTGGACGATGCCGATCAAAGCGCGCACAGATATGCTGTCAACAGGTGTGCGGACACCCGTTGGCATCAAGATCTTCGGCCCCGATCTTCGAGAGATCGAAATGATTGGTCAACAGATCGAGATGGTTGCGAAAGAAGTTTCCGGCACCCGAAGCGCGTATGCCGAACGCGTGTCCGGCGGCTTTTTTCTCGACTTTGAGATGAAAAGGGAAGAGCTGGCGCGCTATGGTCTGACCGTCATGGATGTCGGTGCAATTATCGAGTCGGGGATTGGGGGCGAAAGCATCGCCACCACGATCGAGGGCCGCGAGCGCTATCAGGTCGCGATTCGCTATATGCGCGAGCTTCGGGACGACCCGCAAGAACTCGGTCGTTTGGTGGTGATGACGCCGAGCGGTGCGCAGGTTCCGTTGGCGCAGCTCGCGAAGATCCGGATGCTCGGTGGACCGGCCATGATCCGGAACGAGGACGGCATGCTTGCCGGTTACGTCTACCTCGACATGGCCGACCGCGATATCGGGGGTTACGTCGAGGATCTGAAGCGGGCGGTGCAGGAAAAGGTTCAGCTACCGACTGGTTACTCGCTCGCCTGGTCCGGGCAATACGAATTTATGGAACGGGTGCAGGAGAGATTGAAGATCTTCGTTCCGCTGACGATCGTACTAATCTTCGTCCTCTTTTACTTCGCGTTCCGCTCAACGACAGAGACGCTCATCGTGATGCTCGGGGTTCCGCTCGCGCTCGTTGGCGGTATCTTTTTTCTCGCCGCGCTCGAGTATAACATGAGCATCGCGGTCTGGGTCGGACTTATCGCGCTAGCCGGCGTTGCCGCCGAAACGAGCGCCGTGATGCTCGCCTATCTCGACGAGGCCTATAAGCGAGGGAGGGAGAAGGGTACCCTCAACACATTCGAGGACCTGCTGAATACGGTGCAGTCCGGCTCAGTCGAGCGGATCCGGCCGATGGTTATGGCCGGCTTGGCGAATATCCTCGGTTTGCTCCCGACGATGTGGGCAACCGGCACCGGCGGCGACGTGATGAAGCGGTTGGCGGCGCCGATGGTCGGCGGCGTCCTTTCGGCGCTGCTGCTGACGTTGTTCGTAGTCCCCATCCTCTACTCGTTCTGGCGTTGGCACATGCACTTGAAGCATGCCGCCGCTGTCCCGAATGCCGGGCCGGTGACTTGCCCGTTGAGGAGCGAGAGCGAGCACGATCTTGTGGCTGCCGCGCGTGAGTACCATACGTTGGCGGATAGCCGTCCTCGACCCGACGGACATCGGTAAGTCCTTCCGAGCGCAGCAGCTCGTCGATGAGCACCCTCGGACCGGTCGCAGACATTTTTCAGGACGAACTGAAAAAAATCTTCCTAAGGAAGAATTCGTCCTCAGTTCAGAGCTCAGGCCTTCCATTCCCATGCAATTCACATACTACCCCGACAGAATATTGGCATTCGGCACTGACCGGGAGCCGGGGGCAAGGTATACCGAAGAGGATTACGGCACCGGGCTCGAACTATCAGCAGCCGAACTAATATCGGAAGAGATGAAATCGCTCTTTGGCGGAACCATGACTTCGGAAAGGCCTCTACACTGTAGATCCTGCCACTTCCGTACGTCAGTGATGCACGTTTGGTGTTTTTGCGTCATGGATGGAAAATTGGGCCAAAGAGCCCATCAGGTCGGAGCATCGGCGGCTTATGGCGGGACACATGGACACCACTGCGCGGTTCCCGGTTTATCTCTATAAACTTATTTTCTATCCCGGAAAGCAATTGGAGACCTCCAAAAACCTGGGCGAGGCGGAACTGATCTGCTCTACTGTGGGGTGCAGCGGAGGAGGGACGGCATGGGGCGTTCGGCGGGGTTTTTCGACGTCGAGGAGCGGCTGGCAGGGCTGTCGAAGAAAGGCGACGACCTCGAGCGGCTCGCCGCTGTCGTCGACTTCGAGCTGTTCCGGCCCGAGCTCGAGCGCGCCGTGCCACGGGCCGACCGGTCGAAGGGCGGACGGCCGCCGTTCGACCACGTGCTGATGTTCAAGGTCCTGATCCTGCAGACCCGGAACAACCTGTCCGACGAGCGCACCGAGTTCTACCTGCGCGACCGGCTGACCTGGATGCGGTTCCTC
>JAJFBI010000727.1 GCA_020697385.1 Microvirga sp.
GTCGGCCGAGAACTTGATCGGCGCCGCTTCGAGCAGATAGTCGCGCACCAGTTCGGCGTCGTGCGCCGGTCCCTTGAGCCAGTATTTCGGATCGAGATTGGGATAATCGCTGACCGCGGCGATGAGCGCATAGTTTTCCCGCGCCTCTGCGGCGGTTGCGACCATGGCGCCCAAGAAGCATATGGGTGCCAGCGCCAGAACGAGTTTCATCCGACGCGCCAAGCGGCTCTTGCTGGTCATGCGATCCCCCAAAATCTCAATTGCTTTCGACAGTTAGACGCACGGACTATGGCGCCTTGGCGGCATAAGGCAAGCGCGCGGCAGGCATTTCGTAGGCTTCTGCGATCACCGGCTTGACAGCGTGAGTTAGTGTGTTACATGTGTATAACACTACACCGGACGGTATGATGCCCAGCTTCAACGAAACCCAGCCGATCTTCGTCCAGATCCGCGAGAGGATTGCCGCAATGATCCTGAACGAGTCCGCCAAGGAAGGCGAAGCCCTCCCCTCCGTGCGCTCCATCGCCGCCGATCTGAGCGTAAACCCCCTGACCGTCACCCGCGCCTATGACGCGCTCGTTGCCCTCGGCGTCGTCGAAAGCCGGCGCGGCATGGGCATGTATGTGGCCGAGGGGGGGCGCGACAAACTCCTTGTCCACGAGCGCGAGATGTTCCTCAGCGAGGAATGGCCGCGCATCCGCTCACAGATCAAGGCCCTCGGCCTTTCCCTCGAAACGCTCCTCAAGGAAGACGACAAATGACCAACGCGATCGTAGAGGTCCGGGGCCTCAAGAAGCAGTTCGGCAAGACCGAGATTCTGCACGGTCTCGATTTCGACATCCCGCCGGGCCGCATCTACGGCCTCGTCGGCCACAACGGTGCCGGCAAGACCACGACGCTCAACGCCATGCTCGGGCTCACCTCCTATGAGGGCTCGGTCCAGGTCCTGGGCGAGGATCCCTACCGCCACCGCGCCCGTCTCATGAAGGACGTCGCGTTCATCTCCGACGTCGCGAGCCTGCCGCGCTTCCTCAAAGTGCGCGAACTGTTCCGCATGCTCACCGACATCCACCCCAACTTCACCGTCGAAAGAGCCGTCGGATTCCTCGACGGTACAGACGTGAAACTCGGGGCTTTAATCGGCCACCTCTCCAAAGGCATGCTCGCCCAGCTCCATCTGGCCGTCGTTCTCGCCATCGACGCCAAATTGCTGGTACTCGACGAGCCGACGCTTGGGCTCGACATCACGTATCGCAAGCGCTTCTACCGCCGCCTGCTCGAAGACTACATGACGGCGGAGCGGACATTGCTGATCACAACCCACCAGGTGGACGAGATCGAGTTCATGCTGTCGGACATCATGTTCATCCGGGACGGCGATCTGATCCTGCACATGCCAATGGAACAGGTACCGCAGCGTTTCACGCAAGTCGTTGTAGCGCCTGAGAAGATCGCCTCGGCAAGTGCGCTCAAGCCCATCTTTGCCGAAACGCGTTTCGGGCAGACCGTCATGGTGTTCGACGGGGCCGACCCCAATGCACTGCACGAGCTGGGCGCCGTATCCACGCCTACGCTTTCAGACCTTTTCGTCGCGCTGATGAGCCGCGACGGTGGAGCCAATTGATGACCATGCTAACTTCATGGCGGGCGCTGTTCGTCCGCGAGTATCTCGAGCACCGGATCGCGTTCCAGTGGGTTCCCCTGGGGATCGTCGTTCTGCTTGGATTGGCGGGCCTGTCAGCTCTCGCGCTCGATCGCGTCGATATGGCTGAGAAGGTGCCATTCCTTCCGGCGCTGAAACTCTTCGAGATGGGATACCTGCTGCTTCTCGCCCTTTGGATGGCATATCTGGCCGTGTCGCTGTTCTTCTTTTTCGGCGACGCATTCCATGCTGACCGCCGGAACAATGCGATGCTGTTCTGGAAATCGATGCCGGTCACCGACCTCAAGATCTTGATCAGCAAGGCTCTTGCCGGGCTCGGCATGTTCCCACTGATGGTGTTCGTCATCGGGATGGTGGCAGGTCTGATCTGGTTCCTGATGCTCAACATCACGATGTATCTGGTGCCCGGACTTTTCGTCCTGTCGCCGGCGGAGGCCCTGGTCTCGTTCGTGCAGGTGAGCCTGTTCGGCATTGCCTACTACGCGCTGAGCCTTCTCTGGTACGCTCCGTTCTTCGCGTGGGTCGGGGGATTGTCGACCATTTTCGGGCGCTGGAGCCTGCCGCTCGCCTTCGTCATCCCCGGGCTGATAATTGCCATCGAGAATATCATCCAGTTCGGCAGTGGTCCTCGAGGCGGTTACATCTGGACCTACCTCGCCAGCCGGTTCGATTTCGGCTTCAGCGAAGCCGACATGGCGCTGATGATCTACGGCAATGGCAGCTTTGATCCCGGCTTGCACCTTGGTCGTTTCGTCGGGCGGATCGATTGGGCGCAAATGGGTTTAGGTATTGCCTTCGCGGCGATCGTCATCTGGCTCGCCAGCGAATACCGGCGCCGTCGCATCGCTTGATGCGGAATATCGAACGAAGCCTTCGCAGACACTGAACCC
>JAJFBI010000728.1 GCA_020697385.1 Microvirga sp.
CCCAATCGCGGCGAGCACACGCGTCCTGAGATCAAGCGAGAGTGCCTTCGACATTGCCTGCCGGCCTCCGCCCGGCAGACAGTTTGAATCATTGATCCGCCGATTTGGGAATCGATCCGAGTCACTCAGCTCGGATCACGCTCTAGGCGCTGTTCCTAGTTGGCCCATCCACCAGCGAGTGTGCGGTTCGTGAACTTGGCTGGTCCGGCCGAGCGGGACCACGTATATGAACTTTCTTTTTGGCCAACAGGAGTTTGATCCCCGCCGGCGTGAGCTGCGCCAAAGCGGCAAGTCGGTGCATCTGCAGCCGCAGGTCTTCGACCTCCTCGCCTTCCTGATCCGGAATCACGATCGCATTGTCAGCAAGGACGAGATCCTGGACACGATCTGGGACGGACGGATCGTGTCCGAGGCGGCGTTGGCGAGTCGTATCAACGCAGCCCGCAAAGCGATCGGCGACAACGGCAACGACGACGTTCGCTTACCGGGGCAAGGAGGTCGATCCGCGCGAGATCGGGGCAGCGCTTAACGTCCGCTATGTCGTCAAAGGCAGCGTGCGGAAGATGCGCCGGCGCGTGCGCATCACGGCGGAGCTGGTTTCGACGGAGGACGGATCGCAGCTGTGGTCGGAGAATACGATATCGAGCTCGTCGACATCTTCGACATCCAGGACGCGATGGCCAAGCAGGTTGCGGCGGTGATGGAGCCCGAACTCACGACGATCGAGCAGCAGATCGCATTCCGCAAGCCGCCGCAGAATCTCGACGCTTGGGACTGTTACCAGCGCGGCCTCTGGCACATGTGGGCCTTCACCACGCCGGGGTTTGACGAAGCCGAGACCATGTTCAAGCGCGCCATTGAGCTTGAGCCGGGCCTTGCCCGCGCGCATGCCGGGCTTTCCATGCGATCCGGCTCTGGCGGAGCGCGCCGCGGTTGCGGATGCCGCCCCAGCCTGGCGCGTCGAGAAAGACGGTCGAGCAGTCGACCGATGAGGCTTGGTCTCGTTGTGAAAGCGGCAGAGAAGCTTTCCCGTCGTGAGGGCCTCCGCGGCGTCGAGGAAGTCCGCGCCGTCGCGGCGGCGCGCGGCGACGTCGCAATGCGAACGGGCGGCGGCGCCGGCGAGGGAGCATGGCGAAGCCGGACCGCGACTTGGTATCAGTCGGTGGCTCAAGCCGCTCTGAGCGGCGATTATAATAAGGGAAAAATAATATCGCCGCTCGGGGCACCTGGCGAGTTCGTGGCGGACGGCTCGCCGGTTGCGCCACACGCATTCGAATGCCTGCTGCGCGGCCTTGATCATCATCGGGCTCAGGGCGTGCTTGAGGAGCACTCGCGGGAGGCGATCAATGGTTCACGAATGCCGTCGAGGCGGACCCAAACCACGCGGCAACTGATCACCGGCTAACCGCTATGCGTATTTTGGGAGGACTTGGCCGGAAGCCAGGGAGGCCAGCCTCGCGAAGACCGGCCCTGAAAACCTCTAGATGCGACGGATCCTGCACAGCAGGAAACGGCAAGCCATCTATTGAGAACTTCGGGAAGAGCCGTGTGAGCTCCGCGCCAGCTTCACGAGCGCCCTCCGTATCCTGGAGGTGAGCCCTGCTTGCCGCGAGCAGGGCATGGCCGAGCCACCACTCCGATTTGCTGGAAATCGTCTTTTGAGCCCAGTCTCTCGCCGTGACGAAATCCCTCTCGATAAAATATGCGAGCGATAGCGCCGAATAGCGGAAGAACACGCTAGGATCGCGCGGGTTGAGCCGTATCGCGATCTCGGTGTTCGCGATGGCCTCGTCGGGCCGGCAGGCGTACGCCGATATCGATCCGAGACTTGCAAATCCGAGAGAGAAGTTGGGATTGATACGCAGGGCCTCTATGAAACACGAGACCGCCTCCTCATAACGACCCAGCAGACTTCCGAGAACCATTCCAAGGGTCCATTGCGAATACTCGTCCTTCGGGTCGTATTGGATCGCCTCGCGAGCCGCCCGGAAGGCCTCGTCCCGCAACCTGTCTGGCGAATCGGTGAAGCCCATGAGGACCAGGTGATAAGCGCCTAGGGCGACTAGCTGATGTCCTTTGGAGTTCGCACGGTCTAACGAGAGAATCTCGTAACCAATCGCGAGAGCCCGCTCGAGGCTCTCTCCCGTCAATTCGTAAATCTCCTTCAATCCTCGTTTGGCCAGATCCCAGACAGAAAGATCCGGTCGGCGTTGTCGTTCCACCACCAGCCCTTCATTTAGCACCATCTGCGTTTGCATGGAGGCAACCAAGCCCGCGATGATCTCGTCCTGAACAATGAACATGTCCGCCAACTCGCGATCGTATTTCTCAGCCCACAGATTTTTGCCTGTTTCAGCTTCGATGAGTTTGGACGTTATCCGGATCCGGTCGCCGCCGCGCCGAACACTGCCCTCGACAATGTAGCGCACGCCGAGCTCGCGCCCGACCTGTCTCAAGTCGAGAGAGCGGCCTCTGTAGGTGAAGCTTGAGTTCCGGGCGATCACGAACAACG
>JAJFBI010000729.1 GCA_020697385.1 Microvirga sp.
CCCTACCGAAATGTCTCCCGTGAACGGTCGATCATGGGAGGCGATGAGCAAGATCGATGCGGCCACCCCGGTTGCAAACATCGCCAGCGTGACGGCGGACGCAAGCCGGTTGTCGCTGTGCACCATGGCAGTCGCGACCAGGGCACAGATGGCTTGCAGGACCAGACACAACCATTTGACGGCATGGACCTCGGATCGACTGACCAGGATGCGCTGACGACGCGCCAGCGCGCGGTCGCGGCGGCGTAGTTCTCAACCGGCGTCGGCGCAGCCCGGTCACATTTTATGTCCACGATGCAAGTCTCGTTGCAGTCGAGCGCCCGCGCGAACCGCCGAGTCGAGCTCCGCGGGATCGTTGACGGTCTCGCCGCGAGCGCCCAGCGCGCGGGCAAAGCCGGCCCAATCGTGATCGGGCACGCGCGTGAGCTCGTCCGGCACGGGGCCGAGCTGCTGCGCTCTCAGCCACACGTTGCAGAGGGCGGCGTTGTTGATGACCACGTAAACGATGGGCAGGCGATACCGCGCGGCCGTCTGCACCTCCATACCGTGCATCTGCATACAGCCATCGCCCGTAATCACTGCCACCCGCGCTTGAGGGCGCGCGCATTGCACGCCGATGGCGGCGGGAATCGCCCACCCCATCGGCCCGAGGTTGGTGGCCGAGATGTAGGTGCCGGGCCGGTAGCATTCCCAATAATGGCCAGCGAAAGCGCGGTGAGCGCCCGAGTCGATCAGGACGATGCCGTCACGCGGCAGCGCGCGGCGCAGCGCCGCGACGGCCCGCGCCGGGTGGATCGGGATCGCATCGCTGTCGCAGTCCTCAGGGCGCATGAGTCGCGGCTCCGCGCGGATCTTGGCCAGCCAATCCTCCCGTTCGATCCGTCCGGCCGCGAGCGCTCGTGAAAGCGCGTCCTGCTGCGCCACCATGAAATCAAGGAATGCCCTGCAATCGCCGAGCACCCCAAAGCCCGATGCGGCGTGAATGCCGATCTCGCGCGGATCGGCGTTGACGTTGATCAGCTCGAGGTCCTGCTGCCTCAGGAGCGTCCAGTGCATGCTGTCGCGATCGTTGAGCCCGGACCCGAGCACGATGAGAAGCTCAAGCCCTTTGATTTGCAGTGCCTGGGTCGCATGACAGGTCCCGGCATAACCAAAGACCCCCAGTGAAAGTGGATGATCCTCAGGAAAGACGTCCTTGGCTTGCAGTGTGGTGGCGACCGGAATTGACCATTGTTCCGAGACGCGAACCAAAGCGTCGGCGCCGTTAGCTCTCGCCACACCCGCGCCCGCCAGTATCGCAATCCTCCGTGGGCACCCTTCTGAGCGCCCGCGCGCGATGTGCTCGAGCGCGCGTTGCGCCATCGGAAGTGAAAGCGTTGCCGGATGGTAAAGGGCCTGATCGAGGGGCTCGCAAACGGCATCGATCGTAGACTTCAGTACATCTTGAGGCAGCGAGAGATGAACCGGGCCCGCAGGCGTACCGACCATCGTGGCGAGCGCATGCCGCAGCATGTGGGCCAGGTTGCGCGCGTTATCGACACTGATCGACAGCCGGGTCAGGCTCTTGAGGATCGCGCAATCGTCAAGAGTCTCGCTGCTCGCGTCTTGAAAGCTCCCCAAGCCTTCCATCGCGGTTGCGACCTCTCCGCTCAAAAAGAGCACGGGCGAGCCGTCGGTCTTCGCGGCAGCGACCGCCGTCGTCATGTTGCATAGCCCCGGGCCGCCGATGCCGAGCGCAACACCGAAGCGCCGCGATGCGCGCGCATAGCCGTCGGACATGTATGCGGCTCCACCCTCCTGGGCGGCCACGATCGGCTTCAGATAGCCTCGCGCGAGGGCGGGGAGGAACGGGTCGATCAGGCCACCGGGAACCATGAAGATGTAGCCAATGCCTTCCTTCGCGAGCGTAGCGAGAATGAAGTCGGTGACAGGGGACGAGGGCGAGCTCATTGATCGTTTCCGAGGAAAATCAGAACGCGAGACGGGTCGGATCATCGGCGTCACGGATCGGCGCCCGGGCGGGATGGGGCAAACAGCCAGCGGAGCTGGCCCGCGACAAGCTTGCAAGCACTTAGGGCCCGCCATGGCAGTCTGGGCGGTTCACCTATGTCACGACAGGTCGGGCCATGCTCGAACGCTTGGCGCTGAAATCTCGGTCCATACGGTTAAGTACCACGTCGAGTCGATCCTAGAGAAGCTTGACACGACAAGCGGGGTGGAGAAGGCAAGCGCGAGCTACCCTGTGAGAGATGAACAGCGGAGCGGGTCTGACTGTCGGCGGCCGTGGGAAAACCTCAGCTGCGGACATTGCGAGAAGCGGGCTTGGGAAGCGCATGGGAAGCCCTGCACGTCATTTTGCGGAGCCGTGAGCGCATTGCCCGCGCGCTCGGTCCGAGAAAGGTGTGCCCCGCCGAAATTATCTTTGGTCTGCGGCTGAGTCCAAGCCTATCCAACTCATAAATCAGCCGGCGAGCTTCGGGGCAATATTCGGCGCCGAGGCCGCCTGCTGAAGCGCCGCATGCATCTCCTCGGCCGAGAGCACGCGCAGCAGCCGCAGCGGCCGCGTCATCCGGCGCCTCGAAGAGCGCGAAACCGTCGTACTCCGCGCCGGGGGTGTAGTACAGCCCGATAAGGCGGCCGCCGAAGTGCCGCAGCAAGGCATCGGAAGCTGCCGCGCGGTCCTGCGGCGCGTGGATGAGCGCCGTCCAGGCCTGCGGCGTGTACGCAAACTGCGCCATGAACAACGGCATACCGATCTCCTCTGATTACACTGCGCGTGCCCCTGAAGTTCGAGTGTCCTGGCTCTGCGGCCAACCAAAATTACGCTAACTGGCCGCCGCCACTGGAAGGAGCCCGCCACCGGCGAGTGGGCGAGGACCTTCTGTACCATCACTACGAACGCTAATGAACTCGTCGGGCCGCGGAGCGTGAACTCGACAACCGCGCCGCTGCAATTCCGAAGCCGATTCCGGTTTTTTACGGCGATCTCCTTCATTACCGCCTTCAGGCGGCGCACGTCGCCCGCCGCCAGCGTCCCGAATGGCCCAGCTTCCGTTTTACCCCAACCCGTGGCCAGCAGATTGCTGCCAACTGGTCCATCCTCCGTTGCGAGGTCGCCGAAGGAACTCCGGTGGCGTTGCTCGACAACTGCCAGACAGCGACGTCGTTCTCGAAGGTGTTTGAGTTCTCCAAGTCGGGTGGATGACTAACCTCGAAATATCTCGACGCTTCAGCCGCGCGTTCTCGGCTTCCAACGAGGCCCTTGACGGCGCTACAGCTGATCAAGCCTACTTCACGTCGCTACTCGTACACATGGACCGGGATCAGCTCGTTTGTGCCATAAGGAGAGGTCACTCGACTGACCGGAGCACGCGAATGAGGAGGCCAGCAATGTCAAAACTCGCTAGCATCGTGACGCTCGCAGGATTGATCACCGTTACTCCCGCTCTTTCACAAACCGCAGTCCCTGACCTCCGAGGCACCTGGAAAGGGGAAAGCGAGACGATAATTCTCGGCACGGGGAATGCTCATCATGGCTCAACTTCATCGCCAGCGCCGCGACTCAGCAGCGTCCCGTTCACGCTTACAATCGACAAGCAGGAAGGCCGGCGTTTCTCCGGCACGCTCTCATCTTCGCGAGGCACTGAGACGGTGATCGCTGTCATTTCCCAATCTGGAACGATCTACATGGTGGACGACGACGGTTACAGCCTTGTAACGATGCTCGCTCCTAACCGCCTGGAGTCTTGCTATCTTTTGCAGTCCCCGACCTCGCGCGTCGCTTCCTGCACCGAGTTTACCAAGCAGCCTTAGCCCAAAATTAGGGTAGACATTTGTGGCGGTCTGGTCGGAGTTTACGGGATTTGGTGTGCGATGTTCTTGAGATCAGATCCCGTCCGGAGAGCCGGGTGCCCCTTGCCTCCTCTCTCACGGCCGCCCGGTGAGAGCGGGCTTCTCATTGGTCGTGGGGCTTTCGCTATTTCGTCGAGAAGAACGCGATCGAGCATCACCCGGGCGCGATGGCGGAGCGTCACGGTGCGAAGGCTTGGCGCCGAGGGTGGCACAGGCTGAAGCGATCATCCATGTGCCTGCAGTGGACCACCTACAGCACGGCGGATCACCTCATGACGAGGTAGAGCCCTGCGATAGGAACGTTGGCAAGGAGTACAAGACCGAGAAGCCAAAGGGGAAGGGGGAGCGCAAAGA
>JAJFBI010000085.1 GCA_020697385.1 Microvirga sp.
CAACAAGATCGCCGTGGCGCTCGTCGCCGGCGATTGAGCCCTGTCACATGTCGGGGCAGCGCGAGCCGACCGGACGAACAGCTCTTACCGGGTAGAAGAAGCCGACGACCCGCACCGCCGGCTGTCGCGCCGTTAGCATGGTAGCGCTGCCGTTCTCCGGCATGCCCGAGGGGTCGCACAAGCAGAGCCAGATCCAGAGCCAATCGAGCGGGCGCGCGGCACCCGTAGGGTTCCCACCGAACCTCCCCCTGCCGCTCATGGAGGACAGTGGCGCTGCTCCTTGGGCGATGCGATTTGCGAGGCAGATCGACTTGAACCCCTCCGTGTGACATCCATATACCATCCAGACGGATGGAAGATGCGCGATGACGGTTCGCCAGCTCAGAGACCGGGTGCCCGACACCGAGAAGATCACCATCAACCTCGGCTATGTCGATCTCGGGCGGATCGATCTGCTGGTTCAGGAAGGATTCTACTCCAACCGGACGGACTTCATCCGGACCGCGATCCGCAATCAACTGACGGCGCATGCGGAGGAAGTGACCCGCTCCATCGACCGCCACATGCTCGAGCTCGGTCTGCGCGACTTCAGCGCCGCCGAGCTCGAGGCAGTGCGGGACGGGGGTGAGAAACTGCACGTGAAGGTGGTCGGCCTCGTCCGCATCGCGGCGGATGTCACGCCGGACCTGGCGCTTCAGACCATCGGCTCCCTCACGGTGCTGGGGGCGCTCCAGGCAAGTCCAGAAGTCAAGGCGGCTCTGGCCGCAAGGATCAAGTAAGCCGCGAGAGCGGCAGGAAAGGTAATACCGATGAACAACGACTTCGTCGCGGAAATCCTCCGCGCGACCGACACCCTGCGCTCCGGCGATTCGTCGGGGGCCACCGCCATCATCCAGGCAGCACTAGCGGCCGGAGGCCTCGCCTCATCCGGCAACGACCCGAAGGGCATGGGCGGTGGGTTCAGGATGCCGCAGCGGACAGACGTGCACACCATCGAGGGAACGCTCGCGCCGGACGGGCCGGACGAAGCGGGCGGCAATGTCTATTCGCTCGAGGCAGCCCGCGGCCAGCGGCTGCGCCAGCCGCTCGGCGATGTGCTCCGTACCCTCGGTGAGGGCCGCAAGGGGCTCGGCCTCGACGGCAAGCTGCCCGGTTCGGGGCTGAAGTCGCGCACCCCTGACCTGCCGTTGCCGGAGGGAGCGGAGCTTCGGAACCTGCATTATTCCTGTGCCGCCGGCGCGCGGCGCTACCGGCTCTACGTTCCGGCTTCCGCCGGCGATGGACTGCAAGGTCTGATCGTGATGCTGCACGGCTGCACGCAGAATCCCGAGGACTTCGCCGCCGGGACGGGGATGAACGCCCTCGCCGAGGAGCACCACCTCTTGGTCGTCTATCCGGCGCAGACCAACGGTGACAATTCCATGTCCTGCTGGAACTGGTTCCGGCCAGGCGATCAGATGCGCGATGCCGGCGAGCCCGCGATCATTGCCGGCCTGACGAGGAGCATCCGCGACGAATTCGCGATCCGGCACGATCGGGTTTTCGTGGCCGGCCTCTCCGCCGGCGGTGCCATGGCGGCGATCATGGGCGAGACCTACCCTGAGCTCTATGCCGGCATCGGCATTCACTCCGGGCTCGCCTACGGTTCGGCCAACGACGTCGTGTCCGCCTTCAGTGCGATGCGCGGGCAGTCGTCGGTCGAACCGCGGCGCCGCGTCTCCAGCGATGCCGCGCCGCGCGTGATCGTCTTCCATGGCAGCGCCGACACGACGGTGCACCCGACGAATGCCGATCGCATCGTCGCTAGTCAGGGAAACCAGGATGTAGCGCCTGGGAGAACGAGTCGATCGGAGCAGCCTTCGACAGGCGACACGCGCGGCTACAGCAAGGTGGTGACCGCGCGAGAGGACGGTACGCGCGCGCTCGAATGCTGGATCATCGACGGCGCCCAGCACGCCTGGTCCGGCGGCAGCCCGATCGGAACCTACACGGATCCGCAAGGACCGGATGCATCCGCTGCAATGGTGGATTTCTTCCTGAATGGCTCACCCGAAGCAGCCGCGGCATAGCCAGCCGCCGTGCCGACCCTCCTCCGTCAGCCCGGGCTGCCGGAGGAGACGAGCGCCGGACATGTTGAACGCAGCAGCGCGCGTGTCCACCCGATACTGGCGATCCTCGACGGCGTGGATCAAACCATCGAAGATTAGCACTTCGACGCGCTAAAGGTAGCCCAAGGGCACTGATCATGTGGACTTGCGGAACCCGAAAGTCCGCTGCTGCTCCTCCCATACCACCGGCCCATTCCCGAGCATCTCGGCCAGCCTGAGCCCCTTCGGCTGCCGCCCATCGAGGATCGCCTCGACCGACGTCCGGCGCCAGGCAAGTGAGGGGGAGCAACCGACAAACGTAGGCCATCGTCACGCCCTCCTGCTCCGCAAGGTCGGTGATCGACTTCGCCTGACCGCTCTCGATCCGCCGCCGCCATCGGTGCGCACGGACGAGCGCCTTGATCAACGTGTCGTCGCGGCGCGGCCTTGGCGGCGCCCGCGGAGCCCCTTCCCGGCGTGACGATCAGCTTCCGGCCGCTGAGGCGCTGCAGCCGCAGCGCGATGCGGATGGTCAGAGTGTCGGCCTTCGGGCGGCGGATCGACCCTCAGCCGGTCGACAACAGGCGTCGCTGAGCCGGTTGGGTCGGCGACGGGGCAGGTTGACGATCAGGGCAACCCCGATCAAGGTGGATGTCGCGGAACCGCCCGGGTGACACGCCAAGGCCGGTCAATCGCGCAGGAAACCGCACCGAGCGCCGCCCTTGCCAGATGGGGTACGGGGTGACAATATCTCACACCCACAAGTTGATTGGCTCCGACAATCGCCATGCCACCAGCTTTCGACAGAGCCCTGGTTGCCGAGGTGGAAGCGCTTGCGCGACGGTTCGCAGCGTCGGACAACCAAGCCTTCCTCATATGGTTCCTCACGACCATCCTCGATCTCACGGAGGATGAAGCGTTCGAAGCGACATCACTTGAAGGCGCCAACGCCAAGGGGATCGATGGCTTCTACGTGGACAACGACCAGGGCCGCGTCATAGTCGCTCAGGCCAAATACAGTCCAACAATGGACGTCAACGTTCGCGAAAGCCATCTCAGCAAGCTTCAGTCCAGTCTTCACTGGCTCTCTTCACCGGAAGCTCTTCGCAGAGATGGTCGCCACGATCTTGCCCAGGCAGCAGACGACTACCTGACTGCGCTGCGCGAAGGATACGGCGTCGAGCTTTGGTTTGTTTACACCGCGCCCAGGAACAAAAACATTGAGAAGAACGTCGATGTCTTCAATCGTAATCCTGACAATATTGAAAGCTCTCGGTCAATCCGGCACTTTGCCTATGAGCCTATGGAGGCCGCATGGCATGAGCATCAAGACCAACAGCTCCGCAGGATAAATGACGAACGTATACGAATTGGAGACGGAAAGCATCTCTCGTCTTCTGGTGCGTTTGGCAATGCCATCGTCGTTTCGATGCCGGGCAGCGAACTAGTGCGCCTCTATGAAAAGTATGGCGATATCCTGTTTGACCGCAATGTACGCTTGTTTCTTGGAGACCGAAAGGGATCTGTCAACGCTAATTGCGAGCACGTTGAGAGATGATCAGCGCCGTGATAAGTTTTGGGCGTTTAACAACGGTATTACCATGCTATGTGACGGCTTCGAGATCGAGGACGAGGATAATGGATTGCTCGTCGTCCGGAACTTTAACATTATCAATGGATGTCAAACCACGGTTTCACTCGCGCGGTCGACCGTTGATCTGACCGACGTTTATGTGCTTGCTCGGATTATATCGCCGCCGGAAACTATAGTGGATGATATCATCAAATTTAAAAATTCTCAGAACCCTATAAAGATGTGGGACATAGCCTCACAGCATAAAACGCAACGGAGGCTGCGGCGCGAATTTGGGGAATTACTTCGCCCCTACATCTACTTGACAAGACGGGGCTCAAGGCCGACAGGCGGCTTGGCGAAGTACCGGGATGATGAGGGGAAGCTTCGGCAGATTCAGTTCGAGCAGGCAGGTCAGAATGCATCCGCATTCCGCGCCCAGCCGGTGCTCGCGTACAAAGATAAGGCTTTGATATTCACAAAGCACCACGACGAAATCTTTCCGCCAGGCGTTCGAGTTGAGGAGGTTCTATTCCAAACGATCTGTGGAGAGATCGCCCGCGAAGCTGTGATCCGGGAGATCGCGAAGGGCAACCAGGAGGACAATAAGATACTTAGGAAGGGTGGAGCATTCTTCGTCTTGGCGGCCATGGCACTCATTTGGAGCTTCGGAATGGAGCCAGCTACCTTGTCAACCTCGAGACCAAGCAAATTCAAAGCAGTCGAATGCAACACAGACTCACAAGGTACGCGGAGTTTGCGCTCAACGAGTATCTTCCCGCAGCAAAGCAAAGGATGAGGCGGAGGTGCAGAAGGACGAATTGTCTAGTCTTGTGCGGTCGTCCCAATTCTATGGGCGGGTCGAGCAAAGGATTCGACGCAGCTACCGGAAGCAAGCGCTAGCCGAGAAATGGCTAGAGGAGGCGCTTCCTCCGCTTTAAATCAATCATCGATTCTGCCCACCATTGAGGGCGCCGTGCCTCAGCCGGTCGAGGTCAGTCTCGTCCAGGGCACCGGGCTCGTCTCGATGGCGGCCGACACCGCCAGATTGCCGAAATTGCTGTTCCGGTGGTAGCGTGGACGGGGTCAGGTAGCCAAACTGCCGCAAGCACGCGATTTCTTTGCCGGCGGGCAGGCCCGCGCGGGACAGTCTCTCTCTGACCCAAGTCTTCCAGCTCCACCCGGCCGTCCGGTGATGGCGGATGCAATGGGTTAGAATTCACATCGCGTCATCGCGTAGTGCTCTGTAAGAACCGCTGTTTCGTCGCCACCTGCCCAAAGGGCGGCCTGATCGGCGAGAGTGACGATCCTCTGCGTGGGGATCGTTTCATGTCGTGCTCTAGGAGAAACTCCAGGCATTCCGCTGCTCCTCCCATGCAACCGGTCTATTCCCCAGCAACTCCGCCAGCCTCAGCCCCTTCGGCTGCCGCCCATCGAGGATGGCTTCCACAATGTCCGGCGCCAGGCAGGTGAGCGGCAGGAGCCGGCAGACGTAGGCGTCGGTCACGCCTTCCAGCTCCGCGAGGTCGGTGATCGAGCGGGCTTGGCCGGTTCCGATTCTGCGCCTCCAGCGGTGCGCGCGGACGAGCGCCTTGACCAGCGTCTCATCGCGCTGCGGCTTTGACGCTGGCACCTCCATGTTGCGCCGCTGCTCGAGGATAGTACCTGCCGGCGCGTGCGCACAGCGTGGCTGCCCGAGGCCTACGTGCCCCGCATCGAGGTTGGCCAAGTCGACGGCGTCGAGCGCGGCATGGAGGCGCTGGGTGCGCTTACCGATGGTGCCGCGGCGCGGGCGGCGCTGGGCCGGCTGCCGGAGCTGTATCAGGCCTGGATCGACATGCGCGCCCAGGGGCTTGGCGATCTGGCGCCGTTCCGCCGTGAGGTCGCCGTGGCGCTCCTGAATGATGCCCGCAGGGCCCTCCAGCGCATGCAGGACGGCATCGCGCTGCTGGACGATCCGAACGTGCTGGATGCCTTTCGCATCATGAACCGCGCGATCGCCGCAGCAGCACGCAAGCGTCGCCCGGACGAAACCCCGACCTAGAGGCCGTTCCAGCTAGTGCACTGATTGAGACAAAAGATTCACATCTGCCGAAGGCCGTGTCAAGCTAGGGGTATGGCACAGAATGTTTCGGTGATCGTGAGGGATGACGATCGGGCTCGGCTCGAGGCGATCGTCGGAGACCGCAACCAGCGCCAGAAGCACATGCAGCGGGCGCGGATTGTGCTGCTGTCGGCGGACCGGCTGCCGGTTGCGGAGGTGGCCAGACAAGCCGGCGTCAGCCGGCCGGCGGTGTGGCGCTGGCAGGGCCGGTTCGCCGAGCAAGGCGTGAGTGGCCTGCTGCGCGACAAGACCCGCCCGCCGGGAACGCCGCCGTTGCCGGACGAAACGGTCGCGCGGGTGGTGGCGATGACCTGCGCCGAGCCGCCCGGCGAAGCCACCCACTGGACCGGCCGGGCGATGGCCAAAGGAGCCGGCATTTCGCTCAGTTCGGTGCAGCGGATCTGGGCCGAGCATGATCTCCAGCCGCACCGCCTCAGGACCTTTAAGCGCTCGAACGATCCAGCCTTCGCCGAGAAGCTGCGTGACATCGTCGGGCTGTACGTTGACCCGCCGGCTCATAGCCTGGTGCTTTCGGTCGACGAAAAGAGCCAGATCCAGGCGCTCGACCGTACCCAGCCCGGCCTGCCCCTGAAGCCCGGCAGAGCCGGCACCTGGACGCACGACTACAAACGCCACGGCACCACCACCCTGTTCGCCGCACTCAACGTCCTCGACGGCCGGGTGATCGGGCGCTGTATGGCACGCCACCGCCACCAGGAGTTCATCCGCTTCCTGAACGCGATCGAGCGCGAGGTGCCGGCCGGCAAGGTGGTCCACGTGATCCTCGACAACTACGCGCCCCACAAGCACCCCAAGGTGCGCACCTGGCTCGCCCGCCACCCCCGCTGGACCTTCCACTTCACGCCGACCTCGGGCTCGTGGCTGAACGCGGTCGAGACGTTCTTCTCAACGCTTACCCGCCGCCGTCTGAAGCGCGGCGTGTTCCGCTCGATCGTCGAGCTGCAGGCCGCCATCAACCGCTACCTCGCCGAGCACAATCAGGCTCCCCGGCCCTTCACCTGGACCCGCTCTGCCGATGCCGTCCTCGACCGCCTCGATGCAATCCCTGTACCTTCTGTGTGAATCGGTGCACTAGGTCGAGCAAGAAGCCTGGCGACTCCGGGTGAGACATGGTATCGTCGCCCGTCGATACGTGCATGGCGATAGCAACGGAACGGCCGTTTACAATCGGAGGGAGCGATGTGGCGTGGTCTGCGCACGCTATTAATCCTGTCCAGCGTAGCTCTCCTGATGGCGCCTGTCAGCGCGTCAAGCGCGCTTCCGGTGGCCGGGGCCATTAAGATCGCACTTGCGATCGGTGGCGCAGCGTGGACCGGTTTCAATCTACTTTTTGTAGGCGCGCGGTCAGCAGCGTTCGCAAATGCCGATGACGTCTGGATAAGCGATCCACCAAACATCACGCGTGACGGGTCCGATGCGCAAACTATAGCTTCGGATAGCGCCGAGTGGAACATCGGGCGTGCCTCTGCATTGAGCATAGCGGACGCAAGGGCATCGAGCGGTAATGCGATTACGATTAAGCGGAAACTAACTGGGAACCCATTTCATTTACCTTTAGCCATGCTATTACCATGGCAGAACTCAATGTTGCAAATGCTGAAGGCGTGCTATGGGGCGAAGGTTTGGCTTACGGAACTCTAGAAGGAATAATCACCAAAGAATTCACGCCGTTGGAAAAACAAGACAGAAAAGACATTCCGATTGCCAAGGTACCATTAAGATATACCATATCCGATATCTCCATACCTTACGAGGATGTTTTTAGCGGCGTGTCGTTAGATTTTAAGCTCCATACCTGGAAGATGGACAGCCCTGATACTAAGCCAGAGAATTCAAGCTGGAATCAGGAAATTCTGCAGGCTTCGGTTTCACTTGATGGCCCCGCTATTGAATACCTCCAAGTAAATGGAGACGTCAGTATGCATGAATTGATTAATAGATCTCCAAATAGCGCAATAAAAATCAATATTGATCTCGAAAAAGCTATCGAACGCGAGGTCATGTTGCGTGTTCCGTTTCCAGATTATGTGGACCGTGTTGTTCTCGCTTTTCGGATGCAAGTAAAAGGCACATTGCAAATCGGAAAACGTTAGCTGTATTTTCAACCTCGTTGTCTTGCGGGTGACTGCCGCCGCAGCCCGCGCTGCCGCCCAAAGACTACGCCGAGCCGGAGCGCGAGTTCTACCAGCCGCCCGGCCGCGACGCCTGACGCCGGGCGGTCGCAGGGTCGCCAGCCGCACTCACTCGGAGCCGCGCCCGCGACTCGTCTCGGCAAGGCCAGGCTGGAACCGCCCGAGCGCCACGATCAGGGTCTTCACCAGGCACATCCCGGCGGCGAGCGAGCGGTAGGCATGGACGTCGGGATCCCGGATCGTGAACGCCAGGCGGGCATGGCGCGCGAACGGGCTGAACGCCGTATCGGTGATCGCGAGCGTCGGGATGCCGCGGATGTGGACGTCCCGGACGACGTCGACCGTGAGCGGCGCATATTCGGCAAAGGCGATCGCGATCAGCAGGTCGTCGGCGCCCATGGTCGCGACCTGCTGCGGCACCATGCCGCCCACGCCGTCGAGCAGATGGCAGCGGAGCTCCGAGCGCACCATGCCGTAGAAGGCGTAGGCGGCGAGCGGGAAGGCGCGCCATAGGCCGATCACATAAATGTCGCGGGCGTTGCGGATCAGCTCGAGCGCGCCGCAGAGGCTCGCCTGGGTCACCTCCCCCTTGAGCTCCTCGAGCGCCTTGGCGTTGGCGTCGGCGTGCTCGGTCCTTGCCGCTCTCGATCGATCGCGTCGCGCTCCATCAGTGAGTAGCTGAGCGATGGTCGGCGCGGGCAGCAGCGGCGGTTGGATCATCAATGGGCCGATCGCGCTCACCTGCGTCCTGCTGCTGAGCCTGCCGCTCTGGATCGAGGAGGTCGGGCTCTATCCCTACCTTGGCGTCGAAGTCGTGATCTGGATGATCTACGCCTTGGGCTTCAACCTCCTCCTCGGGCTCTCCGGCCTGCCGTCCTTCGGCCACGGCGCCTACTTCGGGGTCGGCGCC
>JAJFBI010000730.1 GCA_020697385.1 Microvirga sp.
TTCCAACAGCTTCATCCGAACATTGCCGTTCAGATCAATATCTCAGGGCAGGTGGTGGATTTCGGCCAGAGTGACTTCGACCTCGGGATCAGGAGCGGCGACGGGAATTGGCCCGGCCTCGAGGCGCATCTTCTGTTCCCAAACCTGTTTACACCGGTCTGCAGCCCCGAACTGATCCGGGGTGTCACACTCAAAGAGCCCTCCGACATTCTGAGATTCCCGATCATCTCGCCGAACGATCCGTGGTGGCAGGATTGGTTTGCTGCGGCAGGGGTGCAGAATTTCGACCCTTCGCAGCGTCCCGACAATCATCTTGGGGCACAGCAATTCGAGGGCACGGCCGCGATGGCAGGGCAGGGGTTCGCCCTGATCAATCCTTACTTCTTTCCCGGGGATCTTGCTGCAGGGCGTCTCATTCAGCCCTTCGATCTTCTCGCCACGTCCGAGCGCGGTTACTGGCTGGTCTATCCGAAAGCCCGTCGCCGCTCCCCGAAGATCGAAGCCTTCCGCGACTGGGTCTTGAGCGAGATAGCGGGCGATGCGGAGAAGACGACCGCACTTACCCTAATCGGGACAGGGGCCTGACAGGTCCCGGTTTCAACTACTCGGCTGCCTGTGCCTCGGCCGGCTTGGGCTTCAAATTAACCAGCATATCGATCAGCGCCCGGTCGTGGAGAACAACCATGCGTTCTTTGTTGTGGAGCCAGGTCATCGCATCCTCGATGTTTTCAGCATCGACGAGCTTCGCTTCCGCAAGCGCCCGCTCCGTCTCGATGATCCCGCGTTTGCGGGGCGGAGTGGGCGGGAGCATCTCGATGTGGCGCTCCCTCAGGATCGGGTCTTCATAGATAGCCCTGAGGCTGTCTGCATCGTCAAAGCCGAAGGTGACGTTACGGGCCTGAAGCTCGTTGGCACGGCTGGCGATGGCGGGAGGCTGGTGCTCCTCGGGCGTCATGAGGAGCCCGAGCCGCTTTAAAGCAAGCCCCGCGCCCAGTTGGCCGCTGAGCCAGGAGAGCGGGATCGCCAGCAGAAGACCGATGATCGTCGGCGACATCCAAAGGAACAGGGATGTGGCGATCATGAAGGCCGAGAGCCCAGCGAGGGCACCGAGGACCGTATGGGCCCGGTGGCGGCGAACGATGTCCTTGAACGGAATGGAGCCGTCGTCGCGGCGCTGCGGCTGCCAGCCCGTGTCACGCCCGAGCAGGATCTGGAACACCGAACCCGACTGGATGAGCATGAGGATCGGTGCCAGGAGGGCCGACAGGATGATCTCGATCGTCGAGGAGATGACCAAACGAATTCCGCCTCCGGACGCACGCCGGTCGCTGCCGCGGATAAGCATCAGGATCAGGCCGAAGACCTTCGGCGCCAGCAAAATCCCCATCGTCACGGCAAACAGCGTGAGGGCTCGCTCGGGGTCGAACCGGGGCCAGATCGGATAGAGGCGGAAGTCGCGCGCGAAATATTCCGGCCGGATATAGGTGGTCTGCAGGACCAGGGCGATACCGACGATCAGCTGGAACAACCAGAACGGCGATGCCAGGTACGACATGATGCCGGTGGCGAAGTGCTGCCTTGTCGGCAGCTTGAGACCCTTCGCCGTGACCACACGCATGTGCTGGAGGTTGCCCTGACACCAGCGCCGGTCGCGGGCGGAAAGGTCGATGAGGGAGGGAGGGCTTTCCTCATAGGACCCCTGTAGGTCTGCCAGCATGTAGACCGACCAGCCGGCGCGGCGCAGCAGAGCCGCCTCGACGAAATCGTGGCTGAGGATATGGCCGCCGAAGGGCGGCTTGCCCTTCAGGTCCGGCAAGCCGCCGTGAGCCGCGAAGGCCTTGGTGCGGATGATCGCGTTGTGACCCCAGTAATTGCCGTCCCGGCCCATCCAGACCGCAAGGCCCATGGCGATCACCGGGCCGGTGACACGGGCGGCATATTGCTGGAGGCGGGCAAAGAGGGTGTTGCGGTTGATGATCAGCGGAAGCGACTGGATGATGCCGGCGTCAGGATCGGCTTCCATGGCGGCGGCCAGGCGCACGATGCATTCGCCGGTCATGAGACTGTCGGCATCGAGCACCAGCATGTGCTCGTAATGCCCACCCCAGCGCGAGACGAAGTCGGCAATGTTGCCGGCCTTGCGGTGATGGTTCTTCTGGCGGTGCCTGTAATAGAACCGCGCGCCGGGTCCCAGGCGCTCCTTTAAGGCGAGAAAGGCCCGCTCTTCCGCAACCCAGGCATCCGGATTGGTGGTGTCGGAGAGAATGAAATAGTCGAAGCTATCCCCGAGCCCGGTCGCGTGAACGGATTCATAGATCGCTTCCAGGGCCGCGAAGGTCCGGTCCGTCTGCTCGTTATAGACCGGCATGACGATGGCGGTCTTATGCTGGAGCGTCGAGGGCAGCGGTCCACGATGTCCCGGGCGCCGGAGCAGGGCGAGAAAACCCAGGAGAGCGCTGGTGAAGGCGACGGCAATCCACGAAAAGTTGACCGTGAACAGGCCCACCAGCACCCACTGAAGGGCCGTTGTGCGGCTGACCGACACG
>JAJFBI010000086.1 GCA_020697385.1 Microvirga sp.
CTTGCCGGTGCCAGTGATCTTGAAGCGCTTTTTCGCGCCCGACTTCGTCTTCAGCTTGGGCATTTGGCTCTCCTTGGGTCAGACCTCGGAAGCGGCTTGAAACCGCTCTTCGGCCTTTTCATTGCTGCATTGAGCAAAACAAACCGCCACGGCAGCCCTAACGGCCGGGCGGTTCGATGAAGGCGGCCTTATGACAGAAGGCCGCCCAAAAAGCAATGGCCGCCGGGGCACCGGCGGCCATGAATTTCCTGTCTCAAGAGACCTTTAGCGCGGCGCCAGAACCATGACGACCTGACGGCCCTCGAAGTTCGGCTCCATCTCGACCTTGGCGATATCGCCCACATCGGCCTTGACCCGATCCAGGACCTTCAGGCCCAGCGACTGGTGGGCCATTTCGCGACCGCGGAAGCGCAGGGTGATCTTCACCTTGTTGCCTTCCTCGAAGAAGCCCTTCATCGCCTTCATCTTGACCTCGTAATCGTGGTCATCGATGCCGGGACGCAGCTTGATTTCCTTGACCTCGACCGTCTTCTGCTTCTTGCGCGCCTCGGCGGCCTTCTTCTGCTCCAGGAAGCGGAATTTGCCGTAGTCGAGGATCTTGCAGACGGGAGGGGTTGCGTTCGGCGAGATCTCCACGAGATCGAGGCCCGCGTCTTCGGCAACCTTCAGGGCATCGAAGAAGGGCACGACACCCCGGTTCTGCCCCGTATCGTCGATCAGCTGCACTTCGCGAACACCGCGAATGTCTCGGTTGGCGCGCGGTCCGTCCTTCTGCGGCACCGGCATGGCTCTCATTGGTCTGCGAATGGCTCGTATCTCCTGTTAGGGCTTAAGCTGAGGATCGGAGACCCAAAGGATCCCTGGTGTGCATGCTCAGCCTTGCCGCGAATGATTCGACATTTCGCGCAAACGCGCGGGAAGTCAACTTGTTCTATGGGTAAAACGGCCCTCCAGGAGGGCGGAATAAACATCCAGGGTGCCGACAATCATGCGCTCGAGCGAGAAATGGCGCTCCACATGGGCCCTGGCCCTGGCGCCGAGAGCGATTCTCGCACTCGCCCCCAGTCCCAGCGCAGCGCCAACCGCCTCGGCCAGCGCGTCCGCATCGCCCGCCGGGATGCGCCAGCCCGTCCGCTCGTGCGGCGGCACGGCCGGGGGCGACAGCACCGTCTCCGGCACGGCGCCCAGGTCGGAGACCACCACCGGCGTTCCCATGGCCTGGGCCTCCACGGCCGAGCGGCCGAAGGCCTCGGGCTCGGTGGATGGCACGGTCACGACGGAAGCCGCCAGGAAGGCGGCCGGCATGTCGGTGCAATGGCCGACCCGGCGCACGATGCCCTTCAGCTTCTTGGCCTCGATCAGGCTGTCGAGATCCTTCACATATGAATCCCGCCCCTGCGGGTCGCCGGCCAGGATGTAGGCGACATCGGTCAGGCCTGCATCGCGCAGCTTGGCGGCCGCTTCGATCAGCACCTTCTGGCCCTTCCAGCCCGTCAGGCGGGCGGCGAGCAGCACTACCCGCTCATGGGGCGCCACCTCCCAGGCCTTGCGCAGGGCCTCGATCCGCTCTGGGGCCACTGCGTGGGGCGAGAAGACCGAGAAGTCCGTGCCCCGGTGGAGCACCCGGATGCGCTCGCCCGCCTGCGGATAGACCGAACGGATCAGCTCGCCCGTGTAGAGGGAATTGGCAATGACCGCATCGCCCCGGGCCATCACCGAATTGTAGAGGACCTTCACCGACGAGCGGCCGGAATAGCTGCCGTGATAGGTGGTGACGAACGGGATGTTGAGCGAGCGCGCGGCTCCCAAGCCCACCCAGGCCGGAGCCCGCGAGCGGGCGTGAACCAGGGAAACCCGCTCGTCATGGCAGATCCGCGCGAGCTTGCGCACATTGAGGAGCATGGAGAACGGATTCTTCGTCGCTGCCGGAAAGGGGATCCAGATGCCGCCCTTGGTCTGGAGCTCGCCCACCAGCCGGCCGCCCTCGGTCGCGACCAGCGCCCGGGCGCCGGCATGAACCAGCCCTTCGGCGATGTCCACGGTGGTGCGCTCCGCCCCTCCCGCCTCCAGTTCGGGGACGATCTGAAGAATGGTCCGGCCCGCCAGCGGGTGCACGTGGGAGGACGGAAATGCCATCCCTCCGCCGGGTCGCGATGAAAAACTCACAGAAGTCAGAGCCTTCTCAAAAGAATCGTCCGAAAGAATCGTTTATGAGGCTTGCTTCAAAGCAGTTGAGGATGAGTTAACCATGCCGCAAAGCGTCACGGTCGGCCAGGATGCCCGTTCCATCGCCGTTCTCGCCCGGGAGGGCAAGGGCCCGCCCGTGGTGTGGCTCGGCGGCTTCAAGTCGGACATGCGGGCCACCAAGGCCACCGCTCTCGACGAATGGGCAGAGGCGAACAGCCGCGCCTTCGTGCGCTTCGATTACAGCGGCCATGGGGAATCCGGCGGCGCCTTCGAGGAGGGCACGATCTCCCGCTGGCTGGAGGATGCACTTGCCGTGATGGAGCGTTTCGTAACGGAAAGGCCCATCCTCGTCGGTTCGTCCATGGGCGGCTGGATCAGCCTTCTCGCGGTACGCCACCTCATGGAGAAGCGGCCGGACCTCACCCCTGCCGGCATGGTGCTCATTGCGCCTGCCGTGGACATGACCGAGCGGCTGATGTGGGGGCGCTTTCCCGAGGATTTGCGGCGGAGTGTTCAGGAGACCGGGGTCTATCACCGCCCTTCCGCCTATTCCGACGACCCCTACCCCATCACCCTTAACCTGATCGAGGACGGCCGCCGCCACCTGCTTCTCGACCGGCCGATCCAGACCGGCTGCCCGGTCCACATCCTGCAGGGGATGGAGGATCCCGACGTACCCTGGAGCCATGCAATGGAGCTGGTGGAGCACCTGCCGGGGGACAGCGTATCCCTGACGCTGATCAAGGACGGAGACCACCGGCTGTCGCGGCCGGAGGACATTGAGCGGCTGATCGCAGCGGTTGCTGCGATCGCTTAAGTAAGCAGAGGTGGTGAGCCTAATGCAGGCTCACCATCGTCAGGTCATGCGCCCAGGCATTGGCCACGGCAGCGTCATGGTTGTCGGTCAGCAGGATGGGTTCGCCGCTGGCGGACAGGAGCGCGAACAGGCGCATGCCGGGCTGGAGCTTGGGAGCCTGGGGAAACAGCCGGGCGACCTCGTCGGACTCGATCGGCTTCACATAGGCCATCTGACCGAGGCCCAGGGTGGCGAGCTCGGATATGTCGACGACCGGCTCGTGATGGTTCTTGATCTCGAAGTTCATGGACATCTCCTTGTTGCGGATGCCGTCACACCTTGTCCGGGGCGCTGATGTCGATCTTGCGGACGATCCGCTCCGGCTCGGGCCGGGCCAGATCGATCGACAAAAGCCCGTTGGACAGATCCGCGCCCATGACCTCCATGCCGTCGACAAGGAGGAAGGTGCGCTGGAATTGACGGGCGGCGATGCCGCGATGGAGGAAGTGCCTTGTCTTGTCGTCGGACTGCCGTCCCCGGATGACGAGCTGGCTTTCCTCCAGGGTCACCTCCAGCTGATCCCGGGTGAAACCGGCAACGGCCAGGGTGATGCGGAGGCGCTCGGGGGCGCTTTCCGTGCGCGCCAGACGCTCGATGTTGTAGGGCGGGTAACCGTCTCCTGCCGCCTTGGCGACCCGATCGAGCGCCTGCTCGATCTCATCGAAGCCTAACATAAACGGATGCCCGAAGGGCGACTGACGCGACATGATCGAAGCCCAAGGTTGGAGGCACTTCGGTGGGTTTTGAGCCCGCTCATGCGGCACTCAAGTGGCCCGCAACCGGGCCGCTGTCAGCAATATGGATACGCCGCTCCGGCCTATCAAGACCCTGGCCAAGTCGCCCTGGCAAGGGCCGGAACTCAAGGTAAACGCAGCGTTTCGGTGTCAGACGCGCTCGCGCCACCAGGCGACCTGCTCGGCCACCCGGACCGGGGACGTGCCGCCGAAGCTCGTGCGGGAGCGGACGGAGTTCTCGACGCCTAGCACGTCGTAGATGCCCTGGTGGATCTTGGGCTCGACCGCCTGCATGGCCTCGAGCGGCAACTCCTCCAGGGTGCAGCCGCGGCTCTCCGCCTCGGACACGATGCGCCCGGTGATGTGGTGCGCATCGCGGAAGGGAATGTTGAGGCTGCGCACGAGCCAGTCGGCGAGATCCGTCGCCGTGGAGAAGCCCGCACCGGCCACCGCTGCCATCCGCTCCGGCACCGGCTCCAGGTCCCGGATCATGCCGGTCGTGGCCGCAAGCACGATCTCGATGGTGTCGGCGGCGTCGAAAACCTGCTCCTTGTCCTCCTGCATGTCCTTGGAATAGGCGAGCGGCAGGCCCTTCATGACAGTGAGCAGGGAGACCAGGGAGCCGATGACCCGGCCGGTCTTGCCGCGCACCAGCTCGGCGGCATCCGGGTTGCGTTTCTGCGGCATCATGCTGGAGCCGGTGGTCCAGCGGTCCGGCAGGCGCACGAAGCCGAACGGGGCTGACATCCAAATGATAACTTCTTCCGCAAGACGCGACAGGTGCACGGCGCAGATGGAGGCGGCGGCCATGAACTCGAGCAGGCTGTCCCGGTCAGAGACGGTATCCAGCGAGTTCCGGGTCGGGCCGTCGAAGCCCATCGCCTTGGCGGTCATGTGCCGGTCGATGGGGAAGGATGTGCCGGCGAGCGCACCGGCTCCGAGCGGACACTCGTTTAGGCGCCGGCGGGAATCGCGGATGCGGCTGCGGTCGCGGCCGAACATCTCCACATAGGCCATGAGGTGGTGGCCGAGGGTCACCGGCTGGGCGCTCTGGAGATGGGTGAAGCCCGGCATCACGGTGGCGGCATGGATCTCGGCCTTGTCGAGGAGCGCCTTGATCAGGTTGGTCAGCTGCTCGTCGGTCCGGTCATGGGCCTCGCGCATCCAGAGGCGGATATCGACGGCGACCTGATCGTTGCGGCTGCGGGCCGTGTGGAGGCGGGCCGCCGGATCACCGACGATCTCGCGCAGGCGGCTCTCCACGTTCATGTGGATGTCTTCGAGCGCCTTGGAGAAGGTGAAGGAGCCGGACTCGATCTCGCCCAGCACCCGCTGGAGCCCCTGATGGATGGCGTCCCGGTCGCCCTCGGCGATGATCCCTTGTTTCGCCAGCATGGTGCTGTGGGCGATGGAGCCCTGGATGTCCTGTGCGGCCAGTCGCTTGTCGAAGTCGATGGAGGCGTTGATGGCTTCCATGAGAGCGCTGGGCGAGGACGAGAACCGTCCGCCCCACATGGTGTTGGCACCGGGTTTTTTGGCTTCTTCAGACACAGGCTTCATCCGATCAAGAAAGGTCGGGGTGCCTTTGCCACATTTTTCTCCTTCAAGCCAACCCGAAGCCGCCCTGCACGGCCTTTGGGCATGCTGCACAAGGTTTACCAGTTGGTAACCAGTTAGTAGACTCGACAGAACCTGTGTGATTTGCATTCATACGGGCGCACAAGAAGCGCACCCAGCGCTGCGAGGGAACTGGCCTATGAGAACACTACCGAAATTTATCCTATCCGCCGCCATGGTCACCGTGATGGCGACCTCTTTCTCTGCCGTTCAGGCAGCCACGCCGGCAGACACCCTGGTTCAGGCATGGCAGAGCGACGACATCATCTCGCTCGATCCCGCCGAGGTGTTCGAGTTCAGCGCGTCCGAGATCATCGGCAACACCTATGAGCGCCTGGTCACCTACGACATCAAGGACGTGTCCAAGATCTCCGGGCAGGTCGCCGAGTCCTGGACCGTCTCCCCGGACGGTAAGACCTTCACGTTCAAGTTGAAGCCGAACAAGAAGTTTGCTTCGGGCAGCCCCATCACGGCCGAGGACGTGGTCTATTCGCTTCATCGGGCCGTGGCGCTCGACAAGTCGCCCGCCTTCATCCTGGGCCAGTTCGGCCTGACGAAGGACAATGTGAAGGACAAGGTCAAGCAGACCGGACCGCTGGAACTCACCGTGGAGGTCGACAAGGCCTACGCGCCGACCCTGGTTCTCTACTGCCTCGGCAACTCGGTTGCCTCGATTGTCGAGAAGAAGGTGCTCGTCCAGAACGAGAAGGACGGCGACTACGGCTACAACTGGCTCAAGACCAAGTATGCCGGCTCCGGCCCATTCATCATGCGCGACTGGAAGGCCAACGAGGTTCTCGTCCTCGAGCGCAATCCTAACTACGAGAAGCCGGCCCCGCTCGCCCGCGTCATCTTCCGCCACATCAAGGAGACCGCGAGCCAGCGCCTTCTGCTTGAGAAGGGCGACATCGACGTGGCCCGCAGCCTGAACCCGGAAGAAATCGCAGCGGTGTCCAAGAACCCGGACATCAAGATCCAGAGCGGCCCGAAGGGTACGGTCTACTATCTCGGCCTGAACCAGAAGAACCCGAACCTGGCCAAACCCGAGGTTCGTCAGGCTCTGAAGTACCTCGTCGACTATCAGGCGATCGCCGACACGATCATGAAGAATAAGGGCGACGTTCACCAGAACTTCCTGCCTAAGGGTTACCTCGGTGCCGAGACCAACAACCCGTACAAGCTCGACGTCGCCAAGGCGAAGGAGCTTCTGGCCAAAGCCGGCCTGAAGGACGGCTTCTCGGTCACGATGGACACCCGCTCCACCGCCGAGATCACCGGCGTCGCTCAGGCGATGCAGCAGACCTTCGCGCAGGCCGGCATCAAGCTGGAAATCCTGCCGATGGACTCCAAGCAGGCCCTGACCAAGTACCGTGCCCGTCAGCACGACATCTATATCGGCAACTGGGGTTCGGACTACCAGGACCCGAATTCCAACGCCGACACCTTCGCGGCCAACGACGACAACTCGGACAATGCGAAGGCGAAGCCGCTCGCCTGGCGCAATGCCTGGGATCCGGGCCCGCTGACCGCCAAGACCCGCGCTGCCGTGATGGAGCGTGACGGCGAGAAGCGCGCGCAGATGTACAAGGAGCTTCAGAAGTCGGTTCTCGACGACGGCCCGTTCGTGATCTTCCTGCAGCAGACGGAAGTCGCCGCCGTGCGCAAGAACGTAGACAACTTCGTCCTCGGTCCGTCCTTCAGCGACAATGACGTCTCCCAGGCGAAGAAGAACTGACGCTTCAATGGTTTCAGCAGTCATGAACCGGAGCGGAGGGCACGCAAGTGCCCTCCGCTCCTCCCTTAAGAACGTCGCCCAGTTCGTCATCGTCCTCATGACGACGCTTCTTGGGCTCGCCGCCGTCACCTTCTTCATCGGCCGCGTCGTTCCCATCGATCCCGTGATCGCAATTGTCGGCGATCGCGCTCCCGCTCATGTTTACGAACGCGTCCGCCAGGAACTCGGCCTCGACCTGCCACTCATCCAGCAGTTCGGGATCTACCTGAAGAAGGCAGTCAGCGGCGATTTCGGCAACTCGGTTCTCACCACCAATCCGGTGATGACGGATATCGCCAACACATTTCCCGCGACGCTGGAGCTTGCCACCCTCGGCACCCTCATCGGCGTCATCCTCGGCATTCCGCTCGGCATCCTGGCCGCCGTCAAGCGCGGCAGCTTCATCGACCAGTTCGTGCGCGTGCTCGGCCTTGCCGGCTATTCCATTCCGATCTTCTGGCTCGGCCTCATGGGCCTGCTGGTGTTCTATGCCAAGCTCGGCTGGGTGGCGGGGCCAGGCCGCATCGACGTGACCTATTCCTACCTCTACACGCCGGTCACCAACATCGTGCTCCTCGACACCGCCATGCAGGGGCAGTGGGACGCGTTCTGGGATGCGGTGTCGCATATCATCCTGCCCGCCTGCCTGCTCGGCTACTTCTCGCTGGCCTATATCAGCCGCATGACACGCTCCTTCATGCTCAACGAGCTTGCTCAGGAATATGTGATCGCCGCGCGGGTGAAGGGCCTGTCCGAGATGCGGGTGATCTGGCGCCATGCCCTGCGCAATGCGGCTGTTCCCCTCGTGACCGTCATTGCCCTGTCCTATGCCAACCTGCTCGAAGGCTCCGTGCTCACCGAGACGATCTTCGCGTGGCCGGGTCTGGGTCAGTACATCACCAATTCGCTGCAGAATGCGGATATGAACGCGGTGCTCGGCGGAACCCTGGTGATCGGGACCGTGTTCGTGCTGCTCAATCTCGTCTCCGACCTGCTCTATCGCTTGCTCGATCCGAGGACCCGCTGATGACCGGCGCCCCTCTTCCCCTGGCTTCCGAGCCCTCCGGCATGCGTGCCTGGCTGCTGTCGCCGGAGCCGCATTCCCGCTGGCAGGCACGGCTCGGCCGCTTCTATCTCGGCTGGCGCGCCTTCTCCCGGAACCCGCTCGCCGTCATCGGCCTCGGTATCGTCCTCCTGCTGATCCTCGTGGCGATCTTCGCCGATGTCATCGCGCCCTATTCGCCGGTCGCCGGCGGAGACCTGCGCACGCAGCGCCTCCTGCCGCCGAGCGGGACGTTCTGGCTCGGAACGGACGATCAGGCGCGGGACATCTTCTCGCGCGTGATCCATGGCTCACGCATCACGCTCTTCGTCGTCGTGCTGGTGGCCTTGATCGCGACGCCCATCGGCCTTCTGGTCGGCACGGTCTCCGGCTATCTCGGCGGCTGGGTCGATACGGTGCTGATGCGCATCACCGACATCTTCCTGGCCTTCCCACGCCTCATCCTGGCCCTCGCCTTCGTGGCGGCGCTGGGACCCGGCATCGAGAACGCCATCATCGCGATCGCCATCACCTCCTGGCCCCCTTATGCGCGCATCGCGCGCGCCGAGACGCTGATGATCCGCAACAGCGATTTCATCGCGGCCGTGAA
>JAJFBI010000731.1 GCA_020697385.1 Microvirga sp.
TCGATCGGCCGGCCGCCCCAGATCCGAGACCCCCGCACCTCCATCGCGCCATAACCCAGCTTGGTCACCGACAATCCTGTACGCCCCAACCTGTTCTGCGGCAACGTCATGTCACTCATGAATCTCCTGCCCTGCTTTCGTGATCGGACTCGAACAGCCGACAAGGTTCTGCCGTGCCGGCTCGTCGCCCTAAGATCATTCGCCCGCGAACTCGAAGAGGATCGATGCGCCATCCTGAGTGGCGATCAGGCCGCGGACGTTCGGCATCATGCGACCGTCCGTGCGCCGCCGTGGATAGTTCGACCAGACAGCGGTGCCTTCAATCCGGCCGGTCGCGGTTCTGCGGCCTTCGCCGTAAGCGATCCCCTCCTCGCTCCCGTACGAGCTGACGATGGTGTATCCGTCCGCCCCGACACGGCCATCCTCGTCGTAGCCCCAACGAAAAATCGAGAGGGGGAGACGCACATCGGAACGATATCCCGCGGCCATTGCGGACTAGGCCATGTCCTCATTGACGGAGAACTGTAGATGCCCAGTGATGAATGCGAGCTGTGGCACGTCACGAAGCTGTTCGCGAACGTCGTGTAAGTCTGCCAGGGATGGCCCGAGCCACCCCGGTCGCTCAGCGGACGACCGAAGGCGACACTGAGGCTTCCACCTCTGGGCAGGCCTACGCCCTAGCCAAACCCCTGCCAGCAGGTGAGCTCGTCGTCCGCCTTGCCACCGAAACCCGAGAAGCTCTGGAAATCGCCACAGATAAGACCAGCCGGCAAAGCCTGCGAATTTACCGGTTTCCCGTGGAGAACAGCCAATGACCCCGGATCAAGAGTCGTGCCCACCGGCTCTAGGAGATGGACAAGGCCTACGATCCAGACGAGCAGGTCCTCGTGCGACTGCATGCGGCGAGCGTGGACCGGGGCACTTGGCACATCATGGCCGGCCTGCCGTACCCCATCCGGGTAGCCGGCTTCGGGCTCCGGAAGCCGAAGTACCTCAACCCGGGGCGAAGTCTGGCCGGAACATCGAAGCCGTGGGCAACGAGGTCACTGGCTTCGAGCCGGGGGACACAGTGTTCGGCATTTGGGACGGCTCGTTCGCGGAGTATGTCGGTGTCCGAACCGACAAGCTGGCATCCAAGCCGTCGAACCTTCCTTCGATGAGGCGGCTGCCGTGCCGATCTCGGGGCTAACGGCCCTCCAGGCCGTGCGCGACCACGGTGGGGTGGAGAAACAGCATGCCGGAACGGCTGCTATTCCAGTCCCATTAGGGCCTCTGCTGTGGAGCGGGTGACGAGAATCAACTCGAATGACCGGCTTGGAAGGTTGCGGTGGTTGGGCCTGCAGGGGGCTTTGGGTCATTCGGGTGCGCTGATGGCTGACCGTGGATGACCGTCATTGGGCCTGTCTAATGGCCCGGTGGCCCAGGGTGGCTCCTAGATCTCACGCCATCAGTGGGATGGCTGTTGTCGTTAGGCCCTGCATCAAGGAGAGAAAACGGCCAGAGCTTGGGCATCGGAGGGAACAGTCAGCACGTTCTCGTCGATGAATTCGGCCAGTCCGGGATATTCCGGCGCGGCAGAGCGGAACGTCTCCGCGGCTACCTCGGCGTCGTAGTCAGTGCGGCGCAGGGCGACGTCGGGACCGAGCAACGCCCAAAGCGCAGCCCTAGCTCCGTATGGCATCCCGACACTGCCGGGATTGACGAACCGACGGCGATCGGCGAGCCGGTCAAAAGGCATGTGCGTGTGGCCGAGCACGACCGTCGGCTCAGCAGTGTCGGTGAAGGCGTCTTGGTAGCGCTGGATCGGTGAGTCGACGAGCCCGATCTCGGTATCGCTGCGGGTGGTGGCGTGGCAGAACCGCACCGGCCCCAGCCCGGTGACGTCGATGGCGATCGACAATGGCAGATCGGCGAGCAGGTCCCGATGTCGCGAGTCCAGCCGGGATGCGCAGTACTTGGTGGGCGCACGCACCGATTCGGGCAGGTCGGGGTCAAGTGCGCCGTCGTAGGCGGCGACCAGCTCCCGATCGGCGTTGCCACGCACCCAGATCGCCTTTTCGCCCAGCTCAGCCAACCTGTCTAGGGTCTCGGCCGGCATCGGTCCGGTGGCTATATCGCCATTGAGCACGATGGCATCGACGGCCGCAGCGTTGATCTCATCGAGAACTGCGTCGAGTGCTGGCAGGTTGCCGTGAATGTCGGCCAGCACCGCGACCCGCATCAGGACCCCTCTCGGTTCCGTGCCACGATTCTCGCCCCGCTCCACACGGGGGCAGCCTGGGCTTCGCCCCGGCCGCAGTGCTGGCAACGCTACCTGCGCCGGCTTGGCCGGGCATTGAGGCGTGATGTGTACCCGCTGACGAAAAGGAGAAAAGTGCAGCACGACGAGTTCATTGGACACCATCAAGTTTTCGCTGCGACCGCCCGCAAGCCGGTCCGCTTGCGGGTGACGGGCATGCGGGCTAAGTATGACCAAGCGCACCTCGATCATCGCCATAAGCCGTTCTTCGGTTTACGAGATGGCCGCTGATTGCGTTGTCCGC
>JAJFBI010000732.1 GCA_020697385.1 Microvirga sp.
AGGAGGTGGTCCAGTGTCTCATTGTAAGCGCTGTCACCTCGCCGTGGTCGCCCGCTAAGTCACTGATTTAGCTTTGGCTTTGTTGAGGCGCTACGGCGCACAACACGGCGAGACAATGCCGGGGCACGCCGGGGGCACCAAACCCTTGGCGTGCCCCTTCTCGCTTTCGCAGGAAGCGGTTTGAACGATGACGGTACGCGTTTCGCCCAAGGTTCAGGGCAGCCGGTTCGTTCACGACGGAAATACAGCAGTTCGTCCGCTGCATCGGCGGCTTCCAGAGCCTCGGCTATGGGCTCACTGCACGCCGCGAGCCCGTCGCAGCGATGCACGACCACGATGCCGCCGCAGTCGGGACAGGTGGTTGCAGCGATGCGTCTGCAGTCATTCGCCTTTTCGCTCGCGAACAACGCTGCCGGGCTTCTGCACGCTTTGAAGCTTGGAAACGAGCCCGTGGTCCTGTTGAACAATGATGCCGCTCTGCTCGAATAGTGGGTGGGCGGCAACGGACCGTGAGGAGCCGACCACCATACCGTCTGGATCAACTGTCACGATGCGAAGACATGAGGGCATGTTCTTGGCGTAGACCTGCCGAAGTTCGGTTTCACGATTGAGAGCTGCCAGCTCCGCGTTGGCGAGGATTTTGTCTGCCACGAGGATGTTTTCCCTGCCGCAACGGACGCCTAAGACCCATGCGGCCCGACCCGTCTTCGACAAAGCCCCGCAGCCGAGCTTAGGCCCCGACATGGCTTTACACTCGGCCATAGCGCCCGAAATCGCCTCTCCGATAAAGATGCTTGTCGCTACACCCCATGAACCGTCCGGTGCCATGGTCAGGATGGTGAAGGGGTCCTCTGGCACCGGGAAAGCGATAGCAGGGGAGACGGGTGGCACGATATACTCTGTAAGGTCGGTCTCGGCACGGGATGCGCTCGAGTTGCCGATGACCATCGACACTGCGGCGGCCGTGCTGAGGAAATAGCGAGGGCTCATGGTGCGAGCTCCCCTGCTGTGCCTACGCGCAAGCCGTAGGTCCGCGGTCAATTTCCGCCCCTCAACCTAGGCGCATCGCTGCGGACAGCACGGTGATGCCTTTCACACACCCGGTCGGTGAGCCGGGCTTTTTTCGTGTCAGGAACGGTTTGCCCTTCAAGAGGCCGGCATGGGCGACACACGTTTTATGGTCGAGACGACAATAGCCCGCACACAAAGTGGTCCTGCACGATGCGGGCGAGCTGAAAGCCGTTCAGCGATCCCCGCTGCGTAACGCTTTCGGGCGGGGCTCGCCGCCGCGCACAATCGCATCAACGCTGTCGTATTGCGGTCACTCGGAGGGAATGAAAGGGCTGCCCGCAAGGGCGGCCCTTCTTTTCGCTGTCAGGCAGCGGCCGCCCGCGCCTGCTCATCTTTAGGCTGCAGCAGCTCGTCGCATCCCTGAAGGGTGCGTAGGAGGCCGGCCAGCGCCGCGCCGGCATCGACGGCCTTGTCGTCGCAGATAACCGTGCGGAGATTATCGCAGGCATCGGCCACGCCGGCGAAGCTCAAGGTCAAGGCGGAGCCCTTGAGCCGGTGCAGCGATTCGTCCGCGGCGCCGTGATCACCGCCCGCAAGGGCAGCCTCGATCTGCCGCATGAGCTCGGTCGCGCTCGTCAGGAACGAGCCCAGCAGTTCCTCGAGCATCTCGTCTCCGAGCTCGTCCCGCAGCACCTTCAACTGCTCCCGATCGATGAGATCGGGGCGGACCGCCGGCGCGAGCGCACTCTCGCCGGGAACGGCTCGCGGTCCGCGCTCGCTCCAGAGTTCGAGCACGGTGAAGAGCTTGTTCCGGTTGACGGGTTTGCCGACGAAATCGTCCATTCCGGCAGCGAAACAGGCGTCACGGTCGGACGAGAACGCGTTCGCGGTCATGGCGACGATGCGAACGCGGGACGCCTCGCCGGGTAGGGCCCGGATCGCTCGCGTCGCTTCGAGGCCGTCCATGCGCGGCATCTGCATGTCCATCAAGACGAGGTCGTAGCGACGCGCCTGCGCTTGCACGACCGCTTCGACGCCGTCGCCGGCGAGGTCCGCCTCATGACCCATCCTCTGGAGGATGCGCGCTGCGACGCGCTGGTTGACGTGGTTGTCATCGACCAGAAGAACGCGCAGCTTGCGGGCCGGCGCCTGGAGCTGCGGCCGTGGCCTGGCGGGGCGATCCGCCGCGACGACGCCATCGAAAACCTCCGCCAGCGTTGCCGCCAGATGCGAGGGCTTGACCGCTCCGTCGATGACGCCGTCCACGGCGCCGGCGTGCCGCCCCGCGCCGAAGCCGAAGACGATCCACGGCGTCGCCGCCGCCGCGCGGCGCGAGAAGCGCGCCTTCGGCAGGACCGAATGGTGCACAAGCGCAAGGTCGGCGCGGTCACGCCTGGCGCCATCGGGCTTCACAACCGTGAAGCCCTGGCTGGCCAGAAGCGCCGCCAATGCCTCGCGGCCGGGGCCGCTGGGCGCGGCCAGCACCACGCGCCGTCCGGCGCCAAAGGATGTCCGTCGCGGAGCATGGAC
>JAJFBI010000733.1 GCA_020697385.1 Microvirga sp.
CCGGCCCCGATCCTGATCATCCCGAACGTGTTCGAGCCCGACTTCTGCCGCCACCTGATCGGACTCTATGAACAGCATGGTGGCGAGGAATCCGGCTTCATGCGCGAGGTCGACGGCAGGACCGTCGCGGCGCACGATCCGAACCACAAACGGCGCAAGGACTACACCATCGAGGATCAAGCGCTGATGCGCCAGATCCAGCAGCGGATCATCCGGCGCGTGAACCCCGAGATCGAGCGGGTGCATTTCTTCAAGCCGACCCGCATGGAGCGCTACATCGTCTCCTGCTATGCGGCGGAGGATGGCGGGCATTTCCGCGCCCACCGCGATAACACGACGAGTGGCACGGCCCATCGCCGCTTCGCGGTCTCGATCAACCTCAACGGCGACTTCGAGGGCGGCGAGGTGAGCTTCCCGGAATATGGGCCACGCAGCTACAAGGCACCGCCCGGCGGTGCCGTGGTGTTCTCGTGCCCGCTTCTGCATGCGGTATCCAAGGTCACAAAAGGCCGCCGTTTCGCCTTCCTGCCCTTCCTCTATGACGAGGAAGCCGCAAAGGTGCGTGAGGCCAACAACGCGAAACTCGGCGAGGGCGTAGGCGCCTATAAGGCTTAGAGCTTACCGCTCGCCGGCCTTGATCCATTTGTCGACCTTCGGCGGTTCGTAAGCGCGAATAGCCTGAATCAGGGCCGCCGGGTCACTCTCGACGATCAGCATGGCGCGGTGGATCGGCTTCACGAAGCCGCGTTCCACCACATCGTCCAGGAAGTCGGTCAGCTTGTCGTAGAAGCCACCCGCATTCAGGAGCGCGCAGGGTTTGCGGTGGTAGCCGAGCTGCGCCCAGGTCCATACCTCGAACAGCTCCTCGAAGGTGCCGAGGCCGCCGGGCAGGGCAATGAACCCGTCGGCGAGTTCCGCCATCAGGGCCTTGCGCTCGTGCATGGACCTCACCACCCGAAGGTCACTCAGACCCTTATGGGCGATTTCCTTGTCCACCAGCGCCTGCGGCATCACCCCGATCACGTCGCCGCCCTTGGCGAGAACGGCATCGGCGACGGCACCCATGAGGCCGACCGAAGCGCCGCCATAGACCAGGCCGATCCCGCTTGCGGCCAAGGCCTCGCCGAGGGCGCGCGCCGAGGCGAGATAGACAGGATCCTGACCGGCATTCGAGCCGCAGAAGACGCACAGGCGCATGGGCCGTCCTTCATGATTCGCTTCGCGCCATGATGAACCGCAGCTTGGCGCCAATCTCAAGACGGCATCCAACTTGCTGAACGGCGCAAAGAGGGCCACTTTGTGCACAACAGCACAATCCTTGAGGAGACCTCCATGACCGCCTGCATCGTCGGCTGGGCCCATACCCCGTTCGGCAAGCTCGACGCCGAGACTGTCGAGAGCCTGATCGTCCGCGTCACCAATGAGGCGCTGGAGCATGCCGGGATCGGACCCGAGGATGTGGACGAGGTGGTGCTCGGCCATTTCAACGCCGGCTTCTCCGCCCAGGACTTCACCGCCTCCCTGGTGTTCCAGGCCAATGACCGGTTCCGCTTTAAGCCGGCGACCCGTGTCGAGAATGCGTGCGCCACGGGCTCGGCCGCCGTGCATCAGGCCATCAAGACCATCGAGGCCAAGCGCGCCAAGACCGTACTGGTGGTGGGCGTCGAGCAGATGACCCGCACGCCGGGGCCCGAGATCGGCAAGAATTTGCTCAAGGCCTCTTACCTTCCCGAGGATGGCGATACCCCGGGCGGCTTCGCCGGTGTGTTCGGCAAGATCGCGGGCGCGTATTTCCAGCGCCACGGCGACCAGTCCGATGCGCTCGCCATGATCGCCGCCAAGAACCACAAGAACGGCGTCGACAATCCCTACGCGCAGATGCGCAAGGACCTGGGATTCGATTTCTGCCGGGCCGAGAGCGAGAAGAACCCGTTCGTGGCCGGTCCCTTGAAGCGCACCGACTGCTCGCTGGTCTCCGACGGCGCCGCCGCCCTGGTGCTCGCCGACACGGAGACGGCGCTGCGGATGAAGCGCGCGGTCGCCTTCCGGGCCACGGCCCACGCGCAGGACTTCCTGCCCATGTCGAAGCGCGACATCGTTCAGTTCGAGGGCTGCACGGAGGCCTGGCGGCGGGCCCTGTCCCAGGCCGGAATCCAGCTCTCGGACCTGTCCTTCGTCGAGACCCACGACTGCTTCACCATTGCCGAGCTCATCGAGTACGAGGCTATGGGCCTGACCCCTCGCGGCCAGGGCGCGATCGCCGTCAAGGAAGGCTGGACGAATCGTGACGGCAAGCTGCCGGTGAACCCCTCCGGCGGCCTCAAGGCCAAGGGCCATCCCATTGGGGCCACGGGCGTGTCCATGCACGCGCTGTCCGCCATGCAACTCTGTGAGGAGGCCGGCGGTATCCAGGTGAAGAACCCGGTGCTCGGGGGCATCTTCAACATGGGCGGCGCCGCGGTGGCGAATTATGTGAGCGTACTTGAGCGGATTAAGTAACAGACACCTCTCGTCATCACCGGCCTTGTGCCGGTGATCTC
>JAJFBI010000087.1 GCA_020697385.1 Microvirga sp.
GAGCTCGTTCCGAACGAACGCTTGCGCTACACGGACAGATTCGACGATCCCAACCTGCCGGGCGAGATTCAGGTGACGGTGACGTTAAAGACGGTATCGGTCGGCACCGAGATCAACATCGTGCAGGAAGGCCTGCCGGACGTCATTCCGCTGGAGGCCTGTTATCTAGGCTGGGGCAGTCGTTGCAAAACCTGGCACGTCTCGCAGAACCCGAAATCACTCAATAGCGCTGCTACCGCCGGGATCGAGGTCGCATCGCCTGCCGGATGTCGGGCCCGCTTCGCCGCGTGCTCCTGATTAGTGCTGGGCGTGCTTCCCGTCGATGTGCACCTCTATGTTAGGATACCCGCCGGGCGGCAACCCGCGATGAGGGCGATGGTTCCCCTTCTGAGCGAACGCGGACTTCGCGGAGGTTAATCTGGCGCTGCGGCTTTGATCCGATCACGGTCAATGAACGCTATGAGCCGCTTCGCACCGTCGGAGAATAGCTGTAGTTTGTTGGTGTCCAGCGGCTCCCCGAGCCACTGAAGCAAGAGCGTATCAGCGCCCTCGGCGAAGGCTGGTCCGAGCCCGGAGAAGAAGAATCCAAGGTCGCGTGCTGTTTCACAGAGTTCGGGCAACCCGGGATCGTCGAGGCGGAGAGAAAGCTGAACCGACATGGCGCCCGATGCTTGAACGTCATGAAATGCCCGTCGGAGTTCGGCGCCTGCCCCCGCGCCAATCGCTTCGAAGTCAATCACCGCATGTCCGCGGTCATTCACAGTTATGGTGTTCTTCGATTCCTGCACATGTGGGCAGTGCGGCAAAGCGGATGCCGCCGCGGCGCCGAGGGCTGAATAGAGCTCCATCACAACCTCATGGTAGTAGCGCGGGACATGAATGGTTCGGGGTGCCGGCTTAGAAAGGAATTTGAACGTCCGAAGATAGCTCTGACGCTGTCCCAGACGTGGGCCGGGCAAGTTCTTGGGGCCGAAACTCTCGGGGTTTACGCCGAGCAGTGCCGCACAAACCGGCATGCCGGCGTGCTCATCGTTTCGCTGTGAAAAGGTGTGGATGGTCAGTGGCTCCGCGTAAACACTTTCCAGATGGTGCTCCAGAGCTTTTTCCCAGAGCCGTTCAGTCATGCGTTCGAGGAGCCCGTGGCCACGATGCTCTGCGACGACGACCGCTTCGCCGCGTTCAGCGACCTTCGTTCCTGGTCCTCGTTCGAGAGCTACATGCCCGACCACTTGACCAGACAAGTCGCGCGCAACCATCGGAATGAGCTCGCCACTTGCGACCTTGGGCCAGTAGCGGAGCGGCGAAAATACCTCCTTATGCACATAGTCATGGCCATACACTTGTACAAAACAGCGGGCGATGCCAGCGGCGTCGGCCTGCTGCGGCGGCTCAATCACGTAGTCAGCGCCTAGCGACATCAGCGACCGCCATCTAAGCGCCAGTTGGGGCAGATGGTCCGATGCGTTCGACTCTTGCATCCAGGAAAGCCGGATCGACCATGCCGGCGAAGTCCACTTTCAATCGCAGGTTCCTGTCCTCACAGGTGAGCTCCCGTCCTGCGTGCCACAAAGCCCATAGGTCGCGGATCAGGTTGTCGATGGCGTGGTGGTTAAAGCGGTAGGCGTGCATTGGCACGTAGTTTTCACCCGGGGCCATCATGTGCTCGATATGGCCGTCAAATTCGCCCGGGTGGAGCTTCATCGGGCCAAGGTCCTCAAATCCGGCGGTCAGGAGTGCATGTATCGGGCCGCGGTTGCCGTCGACAACGTGAGCGATGTAGTCCTCCTCACCGCCGCTGGTGCGCAGGACGGCATAGCGGTGGACCAAGATGAGTTTGATCATCAGGCCAACGATCCCGATCCCGCGGGCAGCGGGATGCACGATGAGAGCGCCTAGTTCCTCCTCCCGGTGTATCCCGTCGGCATCCTTGAAAGTATCCTGCAGCATTCCAGCGCCGATGATCCGCTGATCTTCGCCGACCACCACGTCGTAGAGGCGTTGCGTGCGAGCCGCCTCTTCGAATACCCGCGCCGAGCGGTCGAACAAAGTCCCCTCGTTTAAAGCTTCAACGAAAGTGTAGGGTATGCGAAATTCCGACGTCGGCGTTTGCCGAAACGTCAGCATGTCGGAGTCAGTGAACAGAGGGGGTCTGGTGATCGCCATAGTCCGAGACTCTCTGCAGCGCCCTTGCCCGTCAGGTAGCGATTCACGTACCACGATCAGGCAAAATCCGAGCCGGTATCGCGGCTTCACCTCCTATTGACGGCTGGGATCACGGTTGAGCTGGGCACGGCTGCTGTGATGTTTGTCGCTGACAGCTTCCCCGATGAGGTGCGTGAAGAAAAGCAGGAAGCGCCGAATTTTGACGCGAACGCGAGGAATTGAATGTGGTGCTCCTCTGATCAGCGCCGGGCGTGTTTTCTCCTGAGCCGGGCGCGCCGTTGATGTGCACCCTCGATCCCGCCAATCTCGCGCAAAAAGGCGAGGAAGTGCCTCGGCGCGATCCTATCGCGTTCCGCCATCTCCAGTGCTGCCGCCCATTTGCTGGCCGCCTTTTCATCCACCTTCGGGAAAGCCGAGCGGATCAATACCAGTGGCAATGAGGAACGTGGCGCAATCGCAAGCTCGGTCTCGCGTCGAAGCTCGCGCTCGGCTTTCTCACTTACTCCGTCCTGCTTCCACCGGTGCAGCGCCGAATAAGCCCGCTTTAAGATCGTGTATTGAGCCTCCCGATGAAGACGCGCCTGATCCGCCGACGCACGACGCGCCTTTTTAAACATCCGCCGCAACACGCGCACCACTTCGTGGGTGGAAAGCGGGCGCTTTCCGCCCGCCTGTTGTGGCTCGTTCTCGTTGCGGGTGAGCGTACCTCCTGTGGGTATCCGGCTTGCGGCGGAATTGGTCGCAATCCGGCCCTGCGTCGTTTGACGCCTTCTAATCGGCTCGACGACGATCGGCCGAAGATGACCCTGGTTCAGCATTCGCGTTGGCCTTAATTCCATAAGCGACCACCTCTTCGTTCGTGCACGACGATCGTCACGCAATGCAAATTAGCGTCGCGCGTGGTGCGCTCAGATGCATGGAGTTCAAGCCTCTCGTTGCCGCCGGAAATCGCCCCTTCTCCGCAACTTCAGAGGTCGCGCCGATGTCCGCGTCCGCATTCGCGTTTAACCTGAGAGCTCGACGTGTTGGTTGCCCGATTACGCAATTGCTGAACGGTCCCCGATGCCTCGAGGACCAAGGTGCCATTCAGTCCGGGCAATCCCGCCTGATCCGTTCCGCCACAAGCGCCTGTAAGCGCCAAAGCTGACGGTCATGGATGCCGCGCTCTTCAAGATGCGCTACCGTGCTCCGGAGGTACTCCGCCCCTGGACCCCAATGGCCGCATGCCCTGCCCAGGACATCGGCTATTTCCTCAGGAGGAAGTCGGCCAGCATAGGCCTTCGCCTTCCGGTTCATGACGAAGGTGATGGCGCGAACCGGCCTCTCATCGGTCTCGATGGTGATCCATCGCGGGATATTGTTAGGGCCGGACCCATAAATCAAGAACTTCGGGCAGACGGATTGATCTGATGGCTAGGAAAGACCGTTTGAAGCCGCGCCGGAGGCCGCCATGACGTACAGCGCGATTCGACGCCGGGCATTCCTGAAGGGAGCTGGATTGATGACCTTGGCGGCGACTGGCGGGATCCGTGAGAGCCATGCCCAGCAGCAGGCGCCTCATTCGACCGATATGACAGGCCATATGCCGCAACAGACTGCCCCGATGCACAATCACCTCAACCTCATCTTTGCAGAGGCCACAGGGTCATTCCTGGTCTTGCTCGCTGTCGCCCAACAGCAACAGTTATTCAAGAAGCACGGCATCGCTATTCAGCCTGTCCCTGCAAGCGGTGCGACCGTGCCGCGGCTGACGAGCAACACGCCGATCGGAATGATTGGGGAGCCCGCGGCCATTATACAGGCCGCAGAAGGGGTCGACTTGCGGATCGTTGCGTCCCTGAGCAGTACTCCCGTTTCGGGTCACCTTGTTGCACGACCTGAGATCCGGTCTCCCAAAGACCTGCGTGGCAAGCGGATCGGCGTCCGTGTCGTCGGGGCAGGAATCTGGATATCGACGATTCTTGCTCTGGAGCGACTGGGGCTTAGTCCTCAGCGAGACGGCATCGACACTGTGCCGACAGGCAGTCCTGTCGAAATCGTCCGCGCGCTTGAAGATGGAGCTATCGACGCGGCGCTTGTCCCTGCCACCCACAGCCGCGAACTCAAAGCGAAAGGTTACTCGGTCCTCCTCGATGAGTACCCAAATGACATCCCCGCGTTCGGAGGCTGCTTGGCGGTGGTGACCAGCTATCTGTCGGCTTATCCTCAAGACGTTGAAAGCGTGACCACGGCCTTGCTGGAGGCAATTGCGCTCACCCTTACAGAAAAGAATAGAGAAGTCGTAATGGAAGCATTCAGGACGTCGCTCAAAATCACCGACGCAGACACTGCTTTGAGCAATTTGCGCGAACTCAAGCCAAAGCCGTATCCCTCCGCCGCGGCACTCAAAAAGATGCAATCTGTCATGGCAATGCATAATCCCCGGGTCATGGAAGTGGAGATTGAAAGTCTCATTGACGACCGTTTTGTTCGCAAGCTGCTATGAGAGTGAGGCGATCACACGTATGCATCGCGCTTCCGGCAGTACTCCGGGCCACCCCGATTATTGGTCGGGCCACCCTCGGGCCATCAAAAGAGGAATTTCGATTTTTTGCGGATTTTTCCCAAGGTTGAGGCGCGATTACAGGAAGCTTCCGAGCCTTCGGAACCACTCATCCTCGACGCAACTCGGAAAGCTCTTCCGGCGCAAGTTCACGCTCAAGCCGCCTAGTGAAGCACAGCGCCATTTGACGAACGTTTCTCATTGATCACTCATGTGAAATCTTTGCCTTAAGGCGCACCCTCAGACACGTCGGAGTACATAGGCGTAGAAGTTCGTCGATGCGAAAAAGCGGCCTTGCTCCGAGGCGCGCAGCATGTCGTCGGCCCAAGCATTCGCCTTTTCTTCCGACCACGCACCTGAGCGCGGCAGGACCTTCCGAAATGAAGCGATGGAGGCGGTGAAGAAATCGGATCGGCCTACCTCAGCGATGACATTGGGGAATGCCGCGATGAGTTCGAGTCCCGCCTGCCCGATCATCCGCGGCATCATGCGCATGATGCGTGGGTTCGTTACAATCGCCGATATAATCGCCTCGTCGTCCTGCTTCGTCTGTTCGAGATCGTCTTGGGCGTATGTGATCGAAGCATAATCGCCGTCGAAGACGCCGATCATGCCACCGGGACGCACGAGGCGACGCATTTCGGCGAGCACCGCAGCGGGATCCTCCACATGGCTGATCAGCGTGTGTGCGACGACAGCATCAAAGGATGCGTCCGCAAGCGCGAGACTGTGGGTGTCGCCGGTGCGGAACTCGACACGAGTGGATAATCGCTCCTCGCGGGCGAGCCGATCGGCCGCGGCGATCAGAAAGGGGCTACGGTCAACCCCGACGACGCGCCCTGCAAACCCCGCTCGGCGCGCGAGCGTGCGCGCCGCGACTCCAGTGCCGCAGCCCATGTCGAGGACCAACCGCGCGGAGTCGATGGACATCGCGTCGAGATATTGTTCCAGCATGCGCAAGAAAACCGGGTGCTTCCCGCGCGCCTCGAGTCGCGCAGCCAGCACCTCCGACATGTCATCGTCGAGCTCATCCGTGATGCGGTAGACGTCGAGTGCGCTCATTCCAGCCCTCTCCGAGTGACGCGCGAGGCCTGCCGAACGATCGCGCCTACTTGCACCGAAGCGCCGCGCTGCCGATCCGTATACGACCGTCTCGCGCACCGCGCCAATCATGTCGAGATGCCCGCACAACCTGCTCCGCTCTGAGGGAACCGCACGAATGCAGCAGTCGCCAATTCCGACATTTGCGGCCTATCTCAACTGCGTTCAACGACAGCGCGGGTGGCTGCGCTCACTTCCTTTTGCGATGCCACCGGGCCGCGAGCCCAGTACGTCAACCACTATCAGCCAACATTTCCGCGGCTTTTCGCAATGCGGCCAGTGCTTGGTTCCGCTCCTCTCGCGACATGAGCTGGGGCTGCACCTCCAGCTTTAGGTGTGGCAGCTCAGTACGGAATGCATGCGGGGCCGCCGCATCTTCCTTTACGCCCGCAACACGGTATGTCGCGACGGGGTAAGCGAGGCCTCTCACACGAATTTGCCCGCGCTCCTCGCATTCGATCTCATCGTCGACATGCGCGAAGGTCTCGTAGGAGATCAGAACTTCGCCAGGCTGAGCTTCGTGCTCGAGGCGCGAGGCAAGGTTCACTGCTCCACCGATGATCGTGTAGTCCATACGGTCCTCGCTGCCGAAGTTACCAACGGTGCAGTATCCGGTATGCACGCCGATGCGGCATCGGAGCGGCGTCTCGGTTCCCGCTGCGCGCCACATCTCCCCCAACTCTCCCATCCGCCGCTGCATTGACATGGCCATCTTCACGCATGCGAGGGCGTCCTCTTTCACGCCACGGCTCTCGGGATCGCCGAAGAACATCAGGATGGCGTCTCCCACGTACTTGTCGATGGTCGCTCCGAACTGCAGCGCGATCTTCGACATCTCTGTGAGATAGTGATTCAGAAGCTGCGTCAGGTCCTCGGATTCCATCCTATCCGTTGTTTCCGTGAACCCAGCGATGTCAGAAAAGCAGACCGTCAGCTTCTTGCGTTTGCTGGCTATGGCCACGTCCTGCCGTCCCGTGAAGATCGAGTTGTAGACCTGCGGGGCTAGGTACTTCGCGAGCTTGCCAGAGAGCGCCTCGAGTGCAGCGGATTTCTCGGAGAGGCTTTCCTCGCGCTGTTTGAGTTCGGTGATGTCCGAGTAGACCGCGACGGTGCCGCCATCTTGGGTTCGTCGTTCGCTGACCATCACCCATCGTCCATCGCCACGACGCTGGACCTGCGGCTCTCCCGGACTGCGATGCTGAGCAAGGCGTTCAGCGATCCACTCTTCGACCCGGCCGTCGGCATCCTTGATTGAGCCCCGCTCGACGGATCGCCGGATGATGGCCTCGAAGGCCATCCCCGGGGTGACCTCAGACTCATGTCCGGCATAGAGCAGCTCGCGGTAGCGGGTATTGCAGAGCACGAGGCGATCCTCGGGATCGTAGAAGACAAAACCCTCGGAAATGCTCTCGATGGCTTCGGCCAGGCGCTGCTCGCTTTGCCGTCGCGCCTCTTCAGCGCGGCGCAACGCGCTGACATCGTAGGTCCACGCGACCCGCTTACCTCCCACGAAGCTGATGTGCCCACCTCGATAGGCCACCTGAGGGTAGGAGATCAGGACGTTCAGAGGCTGCCCGCGCTTCGTCTTCCAAAGCACCTCCTCATTCACGACCTGGTCACCCGCTCGTAGTCTCTCGATGATGCGCGCCCGCTCATCGAGGTCGACCCAAAAACGGCGGGTGTCGATCAGCTGCATCTCCTTTTGCTCGTAACCGAGGCTCTCGCGCGCGCGTGCATTGTGAAATAGCAGCCGACCCTCCTCATCGACGACATTCAGACCCGCCGGGCAGTAATCGAGGATTTCACGGAACTGCCGTTCATGCTCCGCGAGCTCGGCTTCCCGGTTCTTGATTGGTGTGATGTCGTAGACCCAGCAGACCCTCTTCCCACCGATGAAGCTGATCCGTCCTCCGCGGTACGCGACCTGCACGTAAGATAAGAGGACGTGGAGCACCTGGCCCTGCTTCGTGCGATAACGAACCTCTTCGTTAAGGAGCTGTCCGCCCCGTTCGCGCAGGTGTTGGAGAATGTGTGCGCGGTGATCGAGATCGGGCCAGAAAAGTCGGGTGTCGAACAGCTCGAGTTCGTCTGCTGAGTAACCCAACAGCTCGCGTAAGCGCGCATTGTGAAACAGAAGCTTGCCGTCCTCATCCACGATCATGAGGGCGGCAGGACAGTACTCCAGTATCTCCCGAAATTGGCGCTCGTGCTCGGCAAGCTCGCTTATCGGCACTGGGTCGCTTATCGGCACTGGGTCGCTCATCGGCGCTGCCTCTCTAAGCGGTGCCGGAGCGCCCGATGAGGAGCTGATTGCCTGCGAGGGCATGGTTCTCGCTGGCCATCATCGCACCCTACCTGAGGCCCGGACGACGCACACATCCTAGCTTAGGCAGGCATCTTTGCCGAGACCCGCGAACCCGCGTGCTTCGTGTTGCTCACTTGAGAGCAAGCTGTTGCGGAGCTAGCCTCAGCGTTGATCGGCGCTCGCGGTAGCCCCGTTTGAGCGCGGCGAGGTGGGCATGGGATTGGTAGACGATTGGCACACCGTGTACGAGTTTTGGTTCCCGCCGGGGCTTGATGCTGCGGATGTGCAGACGCACTGGCGTATGTTGGAGTGGTGGATGCGCGGTGGAGCCAATGCGGAGCTTCCACGTTTCGCGCCGGTGGTGGAGGCCGCGCGCGGCGGGCAATTGGCGGAGTGGGCGGGCGTCCCTAGAGGTCGGCTTTCGCTGATCCTCGTTTTGGACCAGTTCCCGCGCGGACTGTTTCCCGGGAGCCCTGACGCCTACGCTTCTGATACGCAGGCGTTGCAGATCGCAGAGGAGGGCTTCCCGGCTGGACACTACGATGCCCTCACCAGTCCCTGGGAGAAGTTCTTCTTCGTTCTTCCCCTCGCTCATGCAGAGGGTCCCGACCACCTTCGTCGAATGAAGCTAGCACTCGCCCTCGGGGAGAAGTTGGCTGCCGAGGCACCGCCTCACTTGCAACCGATCT
>JAJFBI010000734.1 GCA_020697385.1 Microvirga sp.
GGCGACGGTTCGATAGGGCGCCCTCCGCCAGCAACCCCGCGACCGACTGGATCATCGAGACCTCCAGAAGCTCCCGCGGCGAAAGCGGCGGCAGGATGGAGGGCAGGCGCTGGGCCAGCATAGATTTGCCGGCGCCGGGCGGGCCATTCATCAAAAGGTTGTGGGCGCCGGCCGCCGCGATCTCGAGGGTCCGCTTGGCGCTTTCCTGTCCCTTGATGTCCTTCAGGTCGGGCAGCATGCCGGAGGCGGGCATGATGGCAGGCTCGGGACGCGCCAGCACCTGGGTGCCTTTGAAGTGGTTGGCGAGCTGGATCAGCGAGCGCGGCGCCAGGATATCGATATCGCTGCCGGCCCAGGCCGCTTCCGAGCGTGCCCGCGCTCATGAGCCGCCATGGCGGCGGGAAGCGCTCCCGCGACAGTGGTGATCGAGCCGTCGAGCGCCAGCTCGCCCAACACCGTGAAACCGCCAAGGGCATCCGCCGGGATGGCCCCGATGGCCCCCATGACCGCAAGCGCGATGGGCAGATCGTAATGGCTGCCTTCCTTCGGCAGATCGGCTGGGGCGAGATTGACCGTGATGCGCTTGGCCGGAAGGGCGAGGCCTGAGGCGATCAGGGCCGAGCGGACCCGCTCACGGGATTCCGCCACTGCTTTGTCCGGCAGTCCGACAATAGTGAAAGCGACTGCACCGGGGGAAATCTGAACCTGGACATCGACCGTCCGCGCCTCAATTCCTTCGAACGCAATAGTGGAAACGCGCGTGACCATCCGGCTCAAATCTCCCGCAGGGCTCCGATGTTAGCGCGGCCATTTGAAACGCGATAGTGTTGCTCTATTTTTAACGGAGGACTTTAGTTTTCCTCTGGAACCGTCTCCCTTGAAGAGCGTTGAGTCCGACTGCACGGAGAAAGCCGGAAGGCGACTAAACTCCGCAAAGCCTGTTCGGGAGGGGCCCATTCATGACACGGATCGATTCTATTCCGCTGCAGCCGCGATGCTGATCTGTCGCTTGAGAGGTCCGTTGACTTGGTGCGATCGGAAGCCAGGTCCACGTGCAGAAACCGGAGTGTCCGCTGCCGCGGAGGAGACGAAGTTTGAGTAGCGATAAGACTTTGCGCATCCTCGTTGTGGAGGATGAAATCCTGATCGCGCTCGAACTCGAAAGCCTGCTCCAGGATCTGGGACATGACGTCGTGGGGATCGCAGCCTCATCCAAGGACGCTCTTTCCCTTGGCCGGGACCTCAAGCCCGATCTCGCTTTTGTCGACATTCATCTGTCCGATGGGCCGACTGGTATCGACGTCGCCCGCCATCTCAGCAGCGAGCATGGGGTCACGGTGCTGTTCATGACGGCCAATGCCAAGCGCATTCCTGAGGATTTCGCCGGCGCCTGGGGCGTCATCGCCAAGCCCTATACGGAGCGCGGCGTCCGCGAGGCGCTGACCTATGTGATGGCCGGCCAGCCGCGCGAGCCGCAGGAGGCCCGCACGGTGACCTTCGTCCCTTTCGGTCGTGGGGCCCGAGAACGTAGTTCCCAGATGTCCTGACGGCCCCGGCTGTTATCGCTGCGCTTTCAGCCGGTAGAGCGCCTCGAGTGCCTCCCGCGGCGTCATCTGGTCCGGGTCCAGGCCGTCAAGCGCCTCCCGCAGAGCATCCTGCTTCGGCGCAGGCGAAGGCTCGTTGCGGACAGGAACGGCGAAAAGCGGCAGGTCGTCGAGCAGCGCGCGCTTCGGCGCCTCCCGGTCGGATCTCTCCAACTCGCTCAAGATCGTTTTCGCCCGTTCGACGACGGCCGTGGGAAGACCCGCCAGCCGCGCCACCTGCAGGCCATAGGAGCGGTCAGCCGCGCCGGGGACCACCTCGTGCAGGAACACCACCTCGCCGTTCCATTCCGTGACCTTCAGGGTCGCGTTCGAGATGCGGGGCATCCGCTCGGCCAGCGCCGTCAGTTCGTGGAAGTGGGTGGCGAACAGCGCCCGGCAGCGATTGGTCTCGTGCAGGTGCTCGATGGCCGCCCAGGCAATGGACAACCCGTCGAAGGTGGCTGTGCCGCGGCCGATCTCGTCGAGGATGACCAGCGAGCGGGCGGTTGCCTGATTGAGTATGGCGGCTGTCTCCACCATCTCGACCATGAAGGTCGAACGGCCCCGCGCCAGATCGTCGGCCGCACCCACCCGGGAGAAGAGCCGGTCGACGATGCCGAGATGCGCTTGCTTAGCCGGCACGTAGGAGCCCATCTGGGCCAGCACGACGATGAGCGCGTTCTGGCGCAGATAAGTCGACTTACCGCCCAGGTTGGGGCCGGTGATCAGCAGGATGTGGCCTGCATCCTTGCCGGACAGATCCGAATCGTTGGCGATGAACGGGACGCCCTCGCGCTTGAGCGCCGCCTCGACCACCGGATGGCGGCCGCCCTTGATCGTGAAGGCGAGGCCGGTATCGACCACGGGGCACGTCCAGTCGAGGCGCATGGCGAGGTCTGCGAGGGCCGCCGTCACGTCGATCACGGCCAACGACTCTGCCGCCGCGGCGATGTCTTCAGTGAGGTCGAGAAGCGCCTGCACCATCTCGTCGAACAGCGCGAGTTCGATCTTCAGCGCACGGTCGGACGCGGAGGCGATCTTCGATTCGAGCTCCCCAAGTTCCAGGGTGGAGAAGCGCATGGCGCCCGCCATGGTCTGGCGATGGACGAAGGTGTCCTTCCAGGGCTCCCTCAAGAGATCCTCGCCCACATTCTGCGGCACCTCCACGAAGTAGCCGATCATGTGATTGTGCTTGACGAACGCGGCGCGGATGAAGCCGCCATCGCGCTTCAAGAGCGGCAGCTCGTCAGCAAGAGCGGCGCTCAACCGGTCGGCCACATCGGTGCGCAGGCCTTGAAGCACCTGCGCTGCCTCCGAGAGCTCACTCGGCAGATTGGGCGCAATCGCCAGCTCAAGCCCGAGTTCGCGCGCCGCGAACAGGCC
>JAJFBI010000735.1 GCA_020697385.1 Microvirga sp.
AGCTGCAACCGGCAAAGCAACGGCCTCTGGGCTCCGGCCCGTCAGCGTCATCGCGAGAAGGCCGTCGAGCTGCTCGCACAGGTCGGCATGGCGGACGCGGCGTATACCCCGTGCTCCGCGCTCGCCTATGGCGACGTGAAGCGGGTGGAGCTCGCCATCGCGCTGGCCGGCCAGCCCAAGCTGCTCCTCATGGACGAGCCCACAGCCGGCATGGCGCCGCGCGAGCGGGCGGCGCTGATGGACCTCACCGCTTCCATCGCCGAGTCCCAGGGCATCGGTGTTCTCTTCACGGAGCACGACATGGACGTGGTCTTCGGCCATGCGGCCCGGGTGCTGGTGCTCCTGCGTGGGCAGATCATCGCCGCAGGCACCCCGGACGAGGTCCGGCAGGACGAGCAGGTCAAGCGCGCCTATCTGGGCGACGAGCGCGCCCTGGAGCCCCTGAGAGGAGTGAGCCCCGCATGAATGCGCCGCTTCTCGAAGTTTGGAATCTCTGCGCCTTCTACGGTCGCGCCCAGGTACTGTTCGACCTGACGTTCCAGCTTCAGGCCGGCGAGGTCATGGCCCTGGTCGGCCGCAACGGGGCGGGAAAGACCACCACCTTGAAGGCGATTATGGGGCTGGTCTCGGCCTCGGCCAGGCAGGCCACCTTCAAGGGGCAGTCGCTGGCCCGGCTGCCCACCTACAAGATCGCCCGGCTGGGCCTCGGCTACGTACCCGAGGACCGTCGCATCTTCACGGATCTTACCGTCGAGGAGAACCTGGAGACGGGGCGCCGGCCGGCCTCTGGCGGCCGCTCGCCCTGGACTCCGGAGCGGGTCTTCCAGCTCTTTCCGAACCTGGCCGAGATGCGCGGGCGGCGCGGCAACCAGATGTCCGGCGGCGAGCAGCAGATGCTGGCGATTGCCCGCACCCTCATGGGCAACCCGGATGCGATCCTGCTCGACGAGCCCTCCGAGGGCATCGCTCCCGTGATCGTCCAGATGATGGCCGAGGCGATCCGGGCCATGAAGGCGGAGGGTGTGGCCGTACTGCTCTCCGAGCAGAACTGGGCCTTCGCGGCCGGTATCAGCGACCGCGCCTGCGTGATCGAGCGGGGCGAGATCCGCTTCCAGGGCCCCATGGCCGAGCTCATGGCCAATGAGGCGTTGAGGGCGGAGACGCTGGGGGTCTGAGACGTTCCTTATCTGGAAACAAACGGGCCCCTTAAGCCATTGACGGGGCGGGCCGAAAGGCCGATATGCAGCCCATTCGGCGCAACCTCCTGCGCCCCATCCCAGAATCCACGCGAAGGAAATCCCGCTTCATGGGCGTCATCCATGTGACCGACCGGGCCGGCCAGCGCCACACCCTCGAGGCCATCGAGGGCTGGCGGGTCATGGAGATCATCAGGGATTGGGGCCTGCCGATCGAGGGCCTGTGCGGCGGAGCCTGCGAATGCGCTACCTGCCATGTCTTCGTGGCCGAGGAGTGGTTGGACAAGCTCTTTCCTCCCACAGAGGAGGAAGAGGACCAGCTCGACACCGTGGTGACGAAGCCCAGTTCCCGCCTGTCCTGCCAGATCCTGTGGACCCCCGAACTCGACGGCCTGGAGGTCACCCTGGCTCCCACCGGAGCCTGACCGCCGAAGCATTTTCAGGCGAAGTGGACCCGGTTCGCCGCCCGAAAATGCGTCATTAAGAAGCCTGCTGAACGGAGGAGGATACGCTAGATCCTCCTCCGTTCACCCTGCCGCATTGCCAAAGCGTAAGAGACCGTGTTTCCAGAAGGTCTCTCGAAGGAGCCTGTTTATGACCGACCATATCGAAACGGACGTCGTCATCATCGGTGCCGGGCCCGTGGGCCTGTTCGCCGTGTTCGAACTGGGCCTCCTCGATATCAAATGCCACCTCATCGACATCCTGCCGAAAGTGGGCGGCCAATGCGCCGAGCTTTATCCTGAGAAGCCGATCTACGACATCCCGGGCTTCCCGATGGTGACGGGCCAGGGGCTGGTCGACAACCTGATGGCGCAGATCGAGCCGTTCAACCCCACCTTCCACCTCAACGAGATGGTGGAGGGCCTGGAATCCATCGGCACCCCCGAGGCGCCCCTGTTCCGAGTCAGGACTTCCGAGAACGGCACCACGTTCGTGTGCAAGTCGGTGATCATCGCGGCGGGCGGCGGCTCGTTCCAGCCCAAGAAGCCCCCGATCGACAACATCGAGGCCTACGAGGGCACGAGCGTGTTCTACGCCGTGCGCAAGATGGAAATGTTCCGTGGCAAGAAGGTGCTGATCGTCGGTGGCGGCGATTCGGCCCTCGACTGGACCGTGAACCTGCAGCCCATCGCTAAGCGCCTCACGCTGCTCCACCGCCGCGACGCCTTCCGCGCCGCACCGCATACGGTCGAGAAGATGCGCTCACTCGTCGCCTCCGGAGACATGGACCTTCACCTCGGACACGTGAGCGCGCTCAAGGGCAACAATCACGTGCTGGAAGGCGCTGTGATCCGCAAGGACGACGGCTCGGAACACCTTGTCGATTGCGACGTGAT
>JAJFBI010000736.1 GCA_020697385.1 Microvirga sp.
CCGTGGAACCGGGCATGGCGGGCGCCGAGCAGTTCCGGCGAGAAGGTCGAGATCGTACCATCATGGGCGACACTGAGGGTGGCGAACGGCACGTTCTGATCGTCCTGAGCCGGTCCATCCGACAGGATGAGCCCTAGGGCGGCTTCGAGCTCGCGCAGGCGGAGCAGCCCCGGCGCGCTCCAGACCAGCTCGAAGAACCGCCGAATGAAGCGCCGGTATCTCGCCTCCACGGCATGGGATGCCAGGGACGAACTCGGATGAACGCCTTCGATCTCCTCGATGTTGAAGCCGACCTCCGCAATCCCGTTCTCGACATAGAAGTCGAACATGCGCTCGGGCTCATCGAGCGCAAGCGCGGTCAGCACCGTTATGACGTGGAAAGGCTGTCCCTCGTCCTGCAGCAGGCGGACAGCGCGCATCGCCGAGGCATGCGTGCCCCGCCCCGCGCGCGTGCGTCTGTTCACGCCAGCGGGACGGCGAGCGGTTCCCCGCCGTGCCATGCGACCTCGAGCCGGCAACCGAGGAGCGGGCTCTCGAAGACGCGCCGGCAGATGAGATCGAGCGTTTCGAGGCTCATCCGCGCCTTCGATGCGCGGTCGGACAGATAGCAATAGGCACAATCGATGTTGCAGAACGGCGTTGGCTGCAGGACAAGCAGCCGCAGCTGAGATGTCAATCGAGCGGGCGCGATGCCCATGGCCTTCTGGCGAGGTCTCGCCACCTCTAGCGGTTCGTGAAAGAAATCCTCGTCACCGGCGGCAGGTCGCGTTCGACGTCTGGAACGCTCAGCCGGATCCGTTCGGCGGCGGCTGCCACGCGCGCCGACAGCTCGCCCGCCCCGATGTTCCGGTCAGCGGCGGGCCGGCTCGCTAGCGCATCGCTGGCCAAGGCGCAGCCGACGAGGGTCGCCAGCGAGACGGCGGTTCCCCGAAGCAGGGGTCCACGGTCGAATGGGCTTGACATAGGTTTACCTCCGCGGCTCATCCCACCAGGAGGGGCTCTATTATTGTTCTTAGTCGTCTTATTGAAACCTCCGGCTGGAAGTCTGTCACCTGACGAAGATACACCAGTCGCCTGTGCTACGAGTGTGATATGGTTCACACTGCTCTCCCGCGTTCACCTTGCTGCTCTCTGCTCCACGAAAAGAATTCCCTGCTGGGCGAGACGAGATCTGCCGATCCGCGAGATCCCCATCGCGAGCTGTTCGCGCCTTTCGCCTGATCGCGGCACGCCGGGCACCACGGCTCGAGCCCGGCATTAGGACTCGACGAAGCGCTGGTCTGATGCTCGTGGGGCATGGGCTACGGCTACATGTGGTGGGAGCTGCCGAGCGACCTCGGGCTTGGCGGAGCCGGCTTTGCGGCGCTCGGCTTCCGCGGACAGGCGGTCGCCGTGATCCCGTCGAAGCGCCTCCTGGTGGCGCAGACCGCGGATCGGCACGACAGCCTCGTTGAGCTCAACGCCTCGCACTTCTTCCAGCTCGTGCGCCTTATCGCAGCGGCGCACCCGGGCGAGTAATGCCCCCTTTCTGGCGGTAGGGGTTGGCGTCAACCTTGACACTGGTGCCGGGCTCGAGCCGTGGTGCCCGGTGCGGGAGCCAGGAAGGCGAGGCTGAGGGTGATGCGCACCGCGCGTTCGCTGCAGCGCTCGTGCCGTGCAATCTCGGTCGACAGGGCAAGTTGATCGTGAAGGATTGGCAGGGGCTTCAAGCGGCCGGCGAGTTCGATCCAACGTACCTACACCTTGTTGTGAGGAAGGCCGCGTACCTCGCCCGATATCTCAACGTGCCGCCAGCGCGGCCGCCGGGCGAAGATGGCGATCGGCTCGACGACCTTCCCGACGACGTCGCGGGACTCCGCAAGGCTTTGCTGGAGGCATTCGACCGCCAACGGCAGATCGATGCTTGGCCACCCGCCGAACGCGCTCATCGCGGCTCTCGCGGAGGGGCTGCTCCGTGAGGATGCCGGCTTTCACGCTTACCAGATGCTGGAGGCGGGCGTGCGGCAGTTCGGGGAATGGGGCAACACCGATGAGGGCCGGAACATTCTTATTGGCGTGGCGCGTTACCTTGCAGCGCATTCGCCCACTGAGCGTGCGGCGTTTCAGACGGCCGACATCGCGCAGCGACTCCTGCGAGGCGGCGAGCTGCATCAGGATGCGTGACGCCTGCTCAGGCGGCCTTGCTCCCTCGGTCGGCCGGCTTCGATATTCGCAAGCATATGGAAACAGCGGCGACGTGCCGAGTGGATGCGTCTGCGTTTAGCGGCGAAGCGGACGTCGCCATGAGTGGGCCTTTGGGCTGATTTTGACCCAACTCGGACCTTGCGCCGGCGACCGCTCCTGGCCAAAAGCAGTCGGTCTGCTTTGGAACGGCGGCCGCGTGAAGCTGCCATTCCGCCCCCGAGGCTTCATCGTCGGCAACGCCATGCGACCTACAACGACCAGGGCATGTTCGATGGTGAGTGCGGCCAACAAGGCCGTCGCGTCGATCGCCCGGAACGGCCCCTTGGAGACGAAACGCTGACCGAAGGCGTGATCACCCTGGAGTTCGCCACTATGCTGCAGCTCGCGGCATCTGACGAACTCAGGCTGCAGATCTGGTTCTCAGGTGCCGACGGACACGCGGCCCAGAACCTCATGGGCATGTGGGGACACCTCATCGGTTAGGCTCGTGCCGTGCGAGTCACCACATCAAACGGTTTGCCCAACGAAAACTCGGCTGCCCAACAGAACACATTGGCAAGGCGCATCTCGTCCACGGTCATCGCCACAAGGTCGAGCAACCCCGGCGATGCCACGAGGACGGCCAAGCAACGGGCTCGGCTGATTGCGACGTTGAGCCGGTTTCGGGACAGTAGGAACGAAGCGTCACGGGGCATGTCTTCGGCGCCGGAGGTCGCCATCGAGACGATCACGACTTCGGCCTCTTGCCCCTGAAACTTGTCTACAGTCCCCACGCGTGCACCATCGGGCAAAACCGAACGGAGGTGGTTTACCTGCAGGTTGTAAGGCGCGACGACGAGCACGTCGTGCAGCGTCATCGCGCGTTCGACCCCGTGACGGTCCACGACGCGCTGCCCAAGCAGGCTGGCGAAGAGCTCGCTCGCGACCGCGGCCTCCGCCTCCGACTTCTGTCGGCAGCCCGCGTGTTCAACCGGCACGAAAGACAGGCCAGCCGGCTTCAGCCCGGAATGCGCTCCGGGCGCAATGACCAGGCGCTGCGTTGCGCAGCCCGCCTCAGACTCCAGCTTCCCTTCATACACCGCAGCGGAGACGAACGAGCATAGGTCCGGGTGCATCCGCCAGGTCTTTGAGAGAAAAACCCCGCGATCAGCGGGCACCACGGCATGCCCTTCCAGGAGGTGGTCGAGAGCGGAGCGGCCGCTGTCCCGTGGGTGGGCGCCCTGGATGGGCTGCGCGAGCTGCATCTGATCGCCGACGAGTACGACCGATTTCGCTGCTGTGGCCATGGCTACCAAGTTGCCGAGTGAGACCTGGCCGGCTTCATCCACGAACAGCACGTCACGGCTGGCCAAGAGCTCGGGACGGGCGAAAAGCCAGGCCGTCCCGCCGATGATTGGAATGCTTGCATCGATGTCGGCGTTATTGGCGACGCTCTCGATATAGCCACGCCCGACGAACGCTTCCCCGCTGTCCTTCTTATGGCCGAGTGGGCGCGCCGGCTCACCGTCTTCCTCGAGCCGCTCCTCGACCGCATGCAGCACGTTGTCGATCGCCTTGTGGCTGTTGGATGTGACTCCGACCGTTTTGCCTGCGCGAATGAGAGAAACGATAAGCTGCGAGGTGGTATAGGTCTTTCCCGCCCCCGGTGGCCCCTGGATCACGAGCCAGGACCGGTGGAGTGCATGCACGGCCTGCTTCGCAGCCTGCATGAGTCGGGCGGGATCATCCTGGTCGGAAACATCGATGACCGGCGCCCCGGCATCACGGCCGGTCAGCCGCGGAGGATCGCACCTCAGCAATGCGCCGATGTGGGGGAAAGCACTGCCTCCCTGGGCCAGGTCACGCGCCACACTCCAAACTGCATCGCGGAGCGGAGTCGTGTCGAGAGGCCCACCGGGAATGAGGGATAGTTCTCTCGGAAGTTCGCCTTTGGCGTTCCCGCGCTTGAGCGTGACAATCAGCTCCTTTTCGTCGAGGGCGATGATGGTTCCCGCAGGTTCCCCGGTGGCCGCGATGTGGACCGCCGCACCCTCGCACAACTTCGTCTCCTGCTCAGGGTACCGATAGCGGAAGGTGAGGCTCCGTTTATCCTGCCCGATCCAGTCCTCGCCATCCGTCATCATCATCCTGAAGCTCTTCGGCACTTCGCTCCTGGCGGTCGAAGTAGGCCCACCAGGCAGGCTTTGCTTCTCGCCGATGAAAGCCGACGAGATCGGCCATGAGCTGGCGCATGGCGGCGTCGGGCGCGTGAGGGTCGGCGATGAGGGCGGCCTCGAGCTCCGCCTGGGCACGCTCTCTCGCCTCCCGCTCCGCTTGCTTTTCGCTTGGAGCAGCCGGATCCGCCGAAGGTTGAGCAGTCAGCGCGTTTGGCGCCGGCGGCCAGCGGCCGGCTTCCTCGGCGCGCTCTCTTAGCCAGTCTCGAAGGAGGAGCGTCGAGAGGCAGTCGTCCCGGTTGTAGTCGCGGATCTCCTCGAGAAGCGTGGGTTCGCCGGTCTCACGAAAACGGTCGTAGATGACGAGGCTGTCGCCTCCCGACGCGACCGCAGTCGTCCGGGCGGGCATGTAGAAGCGTTCGAGGCTCTTAATAGAATAACTCGGCTCCCCGACCCGAACAGCTTCCCGCACGACGCGATAGAGGTCGACCATCCGGTTGGTGCGAAGCAGCTCATCGACGGCCTCCTCCGCCATCGCGTGCATCGAGGCGAGCCGGCGAAGCGCGGTCTTCTCGTAAGGAGCGTAGTGGTAGAGATGCGCGCCCGGCGCGCTGGCGAGGCGCATCATCAGAAATCTCATGAGCTCCGCGAATGCCGCCTTCTCCTGGACGCGGTCGTGCGCCCAGAGCGCGCGGAACCGCAGCCCAGGGTGACCCGGTACGGGCTCTCCGTCGCGGTCCCCGTCCTCACCTTGCCACAGCACGCCGCAGAGATATTCAAGGCCGCCCGGGTGCATCGGGTCACCCTCGAAATCGAAGAAGAGATCGCCCGGGTCGGGCATCGGGAGCCGGTCAAATCCGAGGCCAGGCGAGTGCGCGACGATCTCGTGGACCCCGGAGCCAGTCGACGCGGTGATCTTCTGGAGCCGCGCCTGCTGGGCCAAGCGCGCCAATGTCTCCGGCGCGATGCCACTGACGCGGACGCCATCAAGGTTTGCGAGCATCGAGAGAGTCGAAACGCCGGTCTCGGTGAGGCGGCGAATTTGCGCCTTGGTAACATCAGCCACACGGCAAAGATGATCGGCCGCTTCCCATCGCTCCTCGCACGCGGCCGACCAGTCACACTTCCCGCAATAGCCACAAGGCTCCGGCGTCAGATCGCTCGGTAGATCGGCCGCAAAAACCTCAAGACGGCGGGCTGCGTGACGGACGTAGTAGCGGATGTCGTCGAGACGAAAGCTTTCGATCTGAAACGGCCTCTCAGCTTCGCCCGTCCCCAGCATAAGGGCCCCGCGACCCGCCGAGCGCCCCTGCACGGTCGCGAGAAGATCGCCATACATGGCGATCTGAAAGAGATGCTCTGGCCGCCCGCTGCGGGAGAGCTTCGCGTCCCAGGGTTCATATGACCACGCCCACCGCGGGCACTCCTCTTCGACCCTTACCAGGAAATCAGCGTAGCCGAGCCACGAGCCTGCGGTCAGTGCGGCCTGGTAGATGAGCGGAGCGCCCCGCTGCATGGCCTCGACGGTCGCCTGGAAGCGGGCTTCCAAGGCGCCGGAGGGGATCTCGATGAGATCGCCGCAGCGCTCCCTCAGCGCCGCGAGACATATTGCCTCGTGCTCATGGCCCTTGCGGATGACGAGGTCGGCTTGCGGATCCTCGGCGTGCTCCGGCTCGGGCCGCATGCCCCGGCGCGCCTCCATCGTCCATGCTGCCGACGCGCCACAGCCGAGAAAGGCTACTGCGAGCGTCGGCGAAAGCCGCGCAGGATGATCGCTCCGACGGTCAGCCACCCCTCGCCCCTCTTATCGACCGGAGAACGCCACAAGCAAACCGTGACCGGAGACGTCTCGCAACCCCGGCGAGCTCTTCCCCAACCGGCGCTACCGACAAGGCGCTCTCATAGCATACTTACGACAATCTCGGACGTAGCAAGGGGCGGCTGCGCCCGGGAACGGTTGACCCAGTGCCAACCCCCATGCCACTGGATGGGCGGTCGCACCAACACCGTCCTCGTAGAGAACGCCCCGCCGTCGGCGGGCGCGTTTTCGCGAGGATCCGTGATGCCGGTGAAGACCTTTGCTCCCCTCTTTTTCTCCGCGACGCCCGCCGCCGTGCGGGCCTTTGGCTCCCGCCTGCCGGAGATCGCCCGCGAAGCCTTTCTCGAGATCGGCCGGAAGGCCCGCGGCTATGCCATCCACCACCACCAGTTCCGGCTCGCGACCGGCGAGCTCGTCGCGGTGCCGCGTGATCACGCCATTCCTGCCCGGCGTCGGCGGCCCGCTCGAGCCGGCGGCGCTGGTACAGTCGGTGTTCGGTCTCGACAGCCGCTTCGTCGCCGAGCCATCTGGTGGTCGGTTTCGTGTTCTACCCGCTCGGCTACCTCTTCGTCGCGCGGCCGCTCGCGCAGGCGATCGTGCCGTCGCTGCCGTGGTGGCTCGTGGCGGCGGGGTTCGGCGTCGGCCTATGGATCTTTGCCCTCTACGTGATGGCGCATCTAATCGCCGGGCTGCCCGCCTTCCTCGACTTTATCCCCCTCGCCTGGGCCTCGTTCGGCGGTCACGTCATCTTTGGCGTCGTCGTCGGAGCGGTCGTCAGGTGGCGGGAGGAGACGGCCTGAACGCCGGCCGAAGCCGCAATAGCGACAGGAGCGCAGAGCCGCGATGTCCAGCCCGAGGAGCGACGCCAAGGCTTCGCGCGATCCGCGGCTTGACGTGTTCCGCGGCGTCGGGATGCTGATCATTCTCGTCGCGCACATCCCGGGCAACGCCTGGGCGGACTGGATCCCGGCCCGCTTCGGCTTCTCGGACGCGACCGAGATCTTCGTCTTCTGCTCAGG
>JAJFBI010000088.1 GCA_020697385.1 Microvirga sp.
AGGGAGCGGCTTGGCCGGAGGTCTCCATCGACGTTGCCGTCGGGCAGATGCGTGCCTTCGAGTTCGTCGCCGATGCACCCGGTGATTGGGCGATCCACTGCCACAAGTCGCACCACACCATGAACGCCATGGGTCACGACGTGAAAACCTATATCGGCGTCAACATGAACAAGACGGCTCCGGCTATCAAGAAGGTAGCACCCGGTTACATGCCGATGGGCGGCGCCGGCATGGGCGAGATGGGCTCGATGGAGATGCCGCTCCCCGACAACACCCTGCCGATGATGACGGGCTTTGCCCAGTTCGGCCCCGTCGAGATGGGCGGCATGTTCTCGGTCGTGAAGGTGCGGCCGGGCTTGGCGGCCGACGATTACAAGGATCCGGGCTGGTACAAGCACCCGGAAGGAACGGTCGCGTACGAGTGGACGGGCGAGCAACTCGCCGAGCCTGCGCGTGCGACCCCGCCCGACAGCGGCGTGAAGGCGACGGAGTTCCGTGCCATCGACCCGCGCAAGCGCCCGGCCCGCACGGCCGGCGGCCACAACAATCACTGACCAGACAGAACCGATGCCAAAGGAGCTATCGATGAAGACTCGCATTTCCGCCTTCACGGGTGCCGCCGTGGCGCTGACGCTGGCGACCGGGCTGGCACTCGCCGCGCCTGGCGAGCCCGGCCACAGCCACAAGTCCTTCGCCGCCGGTGAGCCGGGCGATCCGAAGAAACCCGTCGCCCGCACCGTCGAGGTCACCATGAAGGAGACCGAGGACGCGAAGATGCTGTTCGAGCCCAACCGGGTCGAGATCAAGCGCGGTGAGCAGGTGAAGTTCGTGCTCAAGAACGTCGGTCAGGTCGACCACGAGTTCATGCTCGACTCTGTCGAGAACAATGCCAAGCACAAGGTCCAGATGGAGAAGAACCCGGACATGGAGCACGACGACCCGAACGGGAAGCGGCTCGCGCCGAAGGGCTCCAGCGAGATCGTCTGGCGCTTTACCAAGGCCGGCACTTTCGAGTTCGCCTGCCTGATCCCGGGCCACTACGAGTCCGGCATGAAGGGCACCGTCGTCGTCAAGTGACGGCGCAATCTCCTCACCATCATCCGAAACAGGAGTTTCCCATGAAGCGTATCGCCATCAGCCTGATCGCCGCCCTGAGCCTCTCAGGCACCGTCCTCGCGCAGAACCTGCCGACCGTGTCCGGCACCGTCGAGAAGGTCGACGCCGCGCAGGGCAAGATCACCATCGACCATGGGCCAATCAAGAACCTGGACATGGAGGCCATGACGATGGTGTTCCGCGCCCAGGACCCTGCTCTGCTCCAGGGTCTCAAGGCTGGCGACAAGGTGCAATTCACCGCCGATCGCGTGAACGGCCAGATCTCCGTCACGTCGATCAAGAAGGGTTCGTAAGACCCACACGGCCCCGCGGCATGACCCCGCGGGGCGATCCTCGTGAACGAGAGGCACTCATCATGAAACGCTTGACCCTCACTCTGACGGCCGTTGGGGCCGTGCTGTCCATGGGCGTCTTGGGCCTGAGCGGACTCGCGCAGGCGCAGCCCGCCAAAGGTGCGCCTGCCGCCTATGAGCGCGTCCGCGAGGTCATGGACGACCGCTTCAGGGACATGAAGCTCGCAGGCGACCCCGACAAGGATTTCGCCACGCTCCTCATTGCCCACCACGAGGACCTGATCTTCCTGGCGAGGACGCAGCTCGAGCACGGCGCCGACGAGCAGCTCCGCCGTGTCGCGCAGAAGATCATCGATGAGCAGCAGAAGCAGATTTCCGAATTGAAGGAGTGGCAGGTCCGCAACCGCCAGGCGGACTACCGCGCCAAGGCAGACCAGCCGCCACACGGCTCGGGTCCCCTCGACCAGAAGTCCGCGCAGACCGCGCAGGTCCAGCCCACCCCGGCGCAACCCACCGCGCAGCCAGTCGCAGCAAGCCAGCTCCCCCTGGTGACGGGAACGGTGGAGAAGGTCGATGCGGGCGCAAGCAAGGTCACCATCGACCATGGCCCGATCCCTAACCTCGACATGGACGCCATGACCATGGTGTTTCGGGTTCAGGATCCTGCCCTGCTCCAGGGCGTGAAGGCGGGCGACAAGGTGCAGTTCCAGGCGGATCGGGTGAACGGGCAGATCTCCGTCGTGAGGTTCGGATCCGGCACGGCACAAGCGACGTCGGCCCGGCCCGCGGCCCAGCCAGCCGCGGCGGCCAACCTCCCCATGGTGTCCGGCATCGTCGAGAAGGTCGATGCCGCCCAGGGCAAGGTGACCATCGATCATGGTCCGATCCCGAACCTGGACATGGACGCGATGACCATGGTGTTCCGGGCGCAGGATCCGGCAGTTCTGAGAGGCGTGAAGGCTGGCGACAGGATCCGTTTCCAGGCCGACCGAGTGAACGGCCAGATCTCCGTCGTCAGGATCCAGAAGGGGAAATGACCATCATCCGTGGACACGTGTTGCCCCGGATCAATGCCGCAATGCGCAGCCACCGAAAATCCAACGCTTGGAGCGACTTGACCTTTCCATGCTTGGAAGGCCGAGCATTAATTCCAGCGTATCAGGCGAGGTCAGCCATGACCGACAAACGTACCGTCGACCGCCACTCCCACGGCGGGCATCACCCCGCTTCCCATGCTCATAGTGACCATGTCGGGCACCATCACCACGATCCGGTGGCGGAAGCCGGCAAGGTGAAGGATCCGGTCTGCGGGATGATGGTCGACCCGCACACCACCCCGCACCGGGCGCCGCACGAAGGCAAGCCGTATTACTTCTGCTCGTCGGGTTGCCGGTCGAAGTTCGAGGCTGAACCTGCAAAGTACGTCGGACCTGCGACCGAGAAGGCCAAAGCCACTCCCGAGGGCACGATCTATACCTGCCCGATGCACCCGCAGATCCGGCAGGTGGGTCCCGGCTCCTGCCCGATCTGCGGCATGGCGCTCGAACCCGTTCTGGCCACGGCGGAGACCGGCCCCAGCCACGAGCTCGTCGACATGACGCGCCGCTTCTGGATCGGCCTTGTGCTGTCGCTGCCGGTGGTCGCCTTGGAGATGGGCGGCCACCTGACGGGCCTGAGCCATTACGTCGGTCAGCAGACCTCGAACTGGATCCAGATGCTGTTGGCCACTCCTGTCGTGCTGTGGGCCGGCTGGCCCTTCTTCGTGCGCGCCTGGCAGTCGCTGGTCACCCGCAACCTGAACATGTTCACCCTGATTGCCATGGGCACCGGCGTGGCGTGGATCTACAGCATGGTCGCGACCCTCGTCCCGGATGTATTCCCGGCCGCCTTCCGCGGCCATGACGGCTCGGTCGCCGTGTACTTCGAGGCCGCGGCGGTGATCACCGTCCTCGTCCTGCTCGGGCAGGTGCTGGAACTGCGCGCCCGCGAGACCACGAGCGGGGCCATCCGTGCCCTGCTCGATCTCGCGCCCAAGACCGCCCGCAGGATCCTGCCCGACGGCACCGAGCAGGAGGTCCAGCTCGACACCGTGCAGGCAGGCGACCGCCTGCGGGTGCGCCCGGGCGAGAAGGTGCCCGTGGACGGGGCCGTCCTCGAGGGACGCAGCGCGGTCGACGAGTCGATGGTCACGGGAGAGTCCATGCCGGTGACCAAGGAGGTTGGCGCCCAGGTGATCGGCGGCACCATGAACCAGTCCGGCGGCCTCGTCATCGAGGCCCGGAAGGTCGGGCGCGACACCATGCTGTCGCAGATCGTCCAGCTCGTGGCCGAGGCCCAGCGCAGCCGCGCCCCGATCCAGCGCCTGGCCGATCAGGTGTCCGGCTACTTCGTCCCCGCCGTGATCGGGGTGGCGGTGCTGGCCTTCGTCGCCTGGGCGATCTGGGGGCCCGAGCCGCAGTTCTCCTATGGCCTCGTGGCCGCCGTGGCGGTGCTGATCATCGCCTGCCCGTGCGCTCTTGGGTTGGCCACGCCGATGTCGATCATGGTCGGCGTCGGGCGCGGCGCGGGGGCCGGCGTGCTGATCAAGAACGCCGAGGCGCTGGAGCACATGGAGAAGGTCGACACGCTGGTCGTCGACAAGACCGGCACCCTCACCGAGGGCAAACCGGCCGTGACGGCCCTCGTTCCTGCAGAGGGCTTTACCGAGGCCGAGGTGCTGCGCCTGTCCGCCAGCGTCGAGCGGGCGAGCGAACATCCGCTGGCGGTGGCGATCGTGGCGGCCGCCGAGAAGCAGGGCATCGCAACCGCGCCGGTCATGGACTTCGACTCGCCTACGGGCAAGGGGGCGCTTGGCACCGTCGAGGGCCGGCGCATCGTCCTCGGGAACAAGACCTTCCTGGCCGAGCACGGCGTCGACGTCGCTCCGCTGGCCGAACAGGCCGACCGGCTGCGCGAGGACGGCGCGACCGCCATCTTCGCCGGCATTGACGGGCGGGTGGCGGGCGCCATCGCCATCGCGGATCCGGTGAAGGCCTCGACGCCCGAGGCGCTGACCGGGCTCAAGGCCGAGGGCATCCGGGTGGTGATGCTCACCGGCGACAACTGGACGACCGCCAAGGCCGTCGCGCGCCGGCTCGGGATCGACGAGGTCGAGGCGGAGGTGCTGCCGGATCAGAAGAGCGCCGTGGTGGACAAGTTCAAGCGCGCCGGCCGGGTTGTTGCCATGGCGGGCGACGGGGTGAACGACGCCCCGGCCCTGGCGGCGGCGGATGTCGGCATCGCCATGGGCACCGGCACCGACGTGGCGATGGAAAGCGCGGGCGTGACGCTGCTCAAGGGTGATCTGACGGGGATCGTGCGGGCACGGCGGCTATCGCAGGCGACCATGCGCAACATCCGCCAGAACCTGTTCTTCGCCTTCATCTACAATGCGCTTGGCGTGCCTGTCGCGGCGGGCGTGCTCTACCCGGTCTTCGGCATCCTGCTGTCGCCCATCATCGCGGCCGCCGCCATGGCGCTGTCGTCCGTCAGCGTGATCGGCAACGCCATCCGCCTGCGGGCCGTCAAGCTGTGACGAGCCCGTTTACTGGAACGGCAAACGGACGCCGGCAATTGGGGCAGCCTTGGAGGCCGTTTTACGGTAGTCTGCAAGATGGCATGGACAAGGACCTCAGGTTCAAACATCCGCTATGGCTGACACGGCAGATACCGCTCACGTCATCATTCGCCCGCCGCTGGCATGGGGGTTTGCCGTTCTTGCTGGGCTTGCGCTCCACTGGCTCATGCCCTTGCCGTTCCTGCCGCCCGACCTGCCAGCAGGATGGCTCGGCACGTTGGTGTTCGCCCTCGCGCTGGCGCTAGTCGCCTGGGCCATCATCACCATGACCAGGGCCGGCTCGAACGTTCCGACCAACCGGCCGACCACCACGATCGTTGCGTCTGGACCGTATCGCTTCACCCGCAACCCGATCTACCTTGGCATGTTCCTGGGTCTGATCGGTTTGGCCATCGCGTTCGACACTCTCTGGCTGCTGATGATGCTGGTGCCCTTCGCTCTCGTCATCCGCTATGGCGTCGTGGCCCGCGAGGAAGCTTATCTCGAGCGTAAGTTCGGCGATATATACCGCGGCTACCGCTCGCGCGTGCGACGCTGGCTGTGATGCGCATCCTGACCTTTGACCGAGATCAAGGCAGGATCCCTGCGGAGGCATCAGAATCGTCCTATCCCGATTTGGAGGGTTTGCCATGAGCACCACACCGCACCTATCCCCGATAGGGTCAAGGAGCTGGCGAACGGTTTTGGTTGGCACTCCTGTGGGGTGGATCGTCACGCTTGCGCTCGCAGGGCTTGGGATCTACCTGTTCGCAACACACACGGGCCACATCTTGACGGCCCTTCCCTACCTCCTGCTGTTGGTCTGTCCACTGATGCATCTGTTCATGCATGGAGGTCACGGCCACCATCATGGAAGGCACGAGTGATCACCGCCAGACCTGAGCGTCTGCGTCTGGCCGAACTCACGTCGGGCGTCGGCGCGGTCATCCTCGGCATCGGCTTGGGCGTGCTCCTGTCGGATCGCTTGGCCGGGCTTGGCTTCGGGATCCTTGCCGCCGGCATCGTGGTCCATGGCTGGGGCATGTACGACCGGCGCCGCCAGGAGCGCAGTCACGGTAGCGTCGACCCCTGGTGGGCTAGTGCCCTCTACTGGGTTTGCTGGATCGGCTTGGGCGGAATGCTTGCATGGATCGTGATCCGTCCAGGAGCGCTCATCTGACACAGTCGGCCACAGCGTTGTCGGCGGAACGAGGAATGAGCTCAGGATTTGACGTAGCGCAATGCCGAGCCGAAGGATGGCGATAAGATTTTGGGCATGATGGCCACTTCGACCATGGGATCCTCGATTATCCGCTTCGTTCTCGCGATGCTGATGGTCTTCGCCATGATCGGACCGGTGCCTGTTGCGGCTGGTGGCGACTGGGTCACGGATGGTGCTCATCGCGCCCAAGCCGCGTCATCTCATGATTGCTGCGCTCCGGAGCCTGCCATGCCGGACGAGCGCTGCGGAATGAACTGCGCCCAGGCAACCTGCGGATGGGCCGCGCTTCCTGCCATCGCAGGCTGGCCTGCGCCCATGGAACGTCTTTCGGTCCAATGGGTGATCGCTCCCGTCCTTGCGGACAACGCCAATCCGGAGACGGCCACTCCTCCTCCCCGAGCCTGACACGACATCCGCAGTCGGGCCGCGCATTCCGCCGGCCAGCGTTTTTCAGAAGCTCAAACGTTCTCGAGGAGAACCATTATGAAATCGTCCATTCTCGCACTCGTCCTTGCCACCGGCTTGTCGATGCCAGCCCTTGCCCAGCAGGCCACTCCGTCCGACACGAACCACAACGCCCATCACCCCGAACAGGCTCAGGCGCAGACCACCGCACCAACGGGCAGTTCCGGGAGCCAGACGGGTACAATGCCCACGCCGCAGGGCGGAATGCCCGGCATGTCAGGTGGCATGATGGGCCAGTCCGGCCAGCGTCCAGGCGGCATGATGTCCGGCATGGGCCAGAACATGATGATGAACTGCCCGATGATGCAGGGCGGTCCGGCGGGCATGATGGGCATGATGGGTCGGCAAGCCGGCTCCATGCCGATGGGGGCGCCCCGGGGAGACCAGAGCGTCGCCTCGCTCGCCATGAACGCGGTCAACGAGCGCATGCACCGCGAAATGGCGATGGAGTACACGGGCAATGTCGACGCCGACTTCGCGAAGAACATGATCGCCCACCACCAGGGCGCCATCGACATGGCGAAGATCGTCGTGGCCTTCGGCAAGGACCCCAAGATCCGGGAACTCGCCCAGAACGTCATCAGGGCGCAGGAGGACGAGATTACTATGATGAAATCCTGGCTCGCTGCCAACGCGAAGCAGTGAGGGGCATCCCATGTCAGCCGATCTGACGATCAGCCGTCGGGCGCTCCTCGTCGGCCTTGCCGCCGCCGCCGTCACCGCTTCGGCCTTCCCCTCGGTGGCAGAAGTCCTGCCGAAGATGACGGTCGCCAAGGACCCGAACTGCGGCTGCTGCGGTGCATGGATCGAGCATGTCCGCAAGGCGGGATTTCCTGTCGAGGTGATCGAGTCCGCCGAGGTGAGCCGCCTCAAGGTCCGCCTCGGCGTGCCACAGGCCCTCGCGTCCTGCCACACGGCCGAGATCGGTGGCTACGTCATCGAGGGACACGTTCCCGCAGACGCAATCAAGCGTCTGCTGGCCGAGAAGCCCCAGGCGAAGGGCCTCGCAGTTCCTGGCATGCCTGTCGGCTCTCCCGGGATGGAGGTGGGAGGCGTCGAGGATGACACCTACGACGTAGTCCTCTTCGGACCCGCAGGTCAGACAACCTTCTCCCGCTATCGCGGGACCCAGCAATCCTAAAGCCCTAAGGCGAGCCGTTCCCGACCTATGAGATAGGGAACGGTTCGCGGCTCCGAAATACGCCTCTTTAAAAGTACCTGCTTGTCCCAATTTCTTATGCCGTGGGACCTGTTCCAAAGTTAGCTTTGGGTCAGGCAGTGAAGTCCGTTCACTGTTTGGAATGTCTGGTTACGTGAGGACTGCATCCTTCGGAGTAGCGTCCCAGGTTTGCCAGAAGATGACATTCTCAGCCAGAAGGGTGGCATGCTTAGAGCGGATTCGATATAGGTGAACTTGTACCCGCAGTTGCTGAGATGGTTCTGGCGTTCGTTCGCCGGGAAGCTGTCAAGCAGTTCGCCAATGGTGGTCCGGAGTGCCTCCTTGGTATGATCAGCCGCCTTGCGTAGCAGCGCTTTGATCTTGGCGAAGGCCTGCTCGATCGGGTTCTGGTCGGGCGAGCACGGCGGCAAGTACAACAGGCTCGCTCCTGAGGCGCGGATGATCTCTCGGATGACCGCCACCTTGTGAGCCGCTGGGTTGTCGAGCACCACCACATCACCGGGTGACAGTTCCGGGATCAGCACCTGCTCCACATAGGCCCAGGACACCTCACCGGTCATCGGCCCATCCAGCACCATCGGGGCGATCAGCCCACTGGCGCGCAAGCCGGCCACAAAGGTGGTGATCTTCCAGTGCCCCCACGGCGCGGTATCCACCAGCCGCTCGCCTCTGGGGCAACGCCCGTAACGGCGCACCATGTTGGTGGATGTGCCCGTCTTGTCCAGGAAGACAAAGCGGGCCGGATCCATAAAGCGCTGCCACACGCGTTAGTGTTTGCGTTCGCGCGCCACGTCCGCACGATCCTGTTCGGCGGCACTCAGGCTCTTTTTTTGTGCGTCAGACCAGCTCGAAGACGGCCTTCGCGCTTCGACATCTTGCCTTCTGTGTCAAAGCACACAAGCAGGGACGATGACTG
>JAJFBI010000737.1 GCA_020697385.1 Microvirga sp.
TAGCGGTCACAGTAATCCGCGATGCCACCGGGTGCGTTGAGCTCGATGGTTCCAAAGGGGCCAAGGAAGGACCAGCGCAAACCGAGACCGTCCCTGACGGTCTTATCAAGATCCTGCGGGCTCACCACGCCCTCGCCGACGAGCCGGAATGCCTCTGCCAAGAGTGCACCCTGGAGCCGATTCAGGACGAACCCCTCGACCTCGCGGTTTACGACAATAGGCACCTGCTCGACGCTCTCATAGATTGTTCGCGCCCGAGAAACTGTCTCGGGCGCAGTCCAGGGAGCTCCGCACAGCTCGACGACTGGCACGAGATGAGGTGGGTTGACGGGATGGGCTACGAGGCACCGGGCGCGGCCCGACAGCCCTTCGGTGAAGTGGGACGCAATAATCGCGGAGGTCGAAGAGGCAAGAATGCAGTCTGGTGGCGCGAGCCGGTCCAGCTCCGTGAAGATGAGCCGTTTGGTCTCGGCGATCTCGGGGCCGTTCTCCTGAACGAGCTCGGCTCCGGTCACAGCCTCCGCGAGTGAGGATACGGCGACGACGTGAGCTGACGCATTTTCAGGATTAGCTACGAGGCCATGCCTTGCGAGGTCCTCTAATCCCTCGCGGACGAGGCCAGGTGCCTTCTCAAGCGTCTCAGGGTTCGGGTCGGTGATGCGCACCTCCCAGCCGGCCCGCGCAAAGACGATTGCCCAAGACCGGCCGATCAGCCCGGCACCAATGATTGCAGCACTCGGCATTCTTTGATCTCCCTCATGGCTCACAGCCATAGGACCTTGCGGCGGAGCGCAAGATCGTCTCGCAAATCCTTCGATGGACCGGTATGGATCACCCGCCCACGTTCAAGGGCGACCGTCCGGTCGGACAGGGCGAGTGCGAGGTCCAGGTGATGGTCGACAATAATAATCGAAACCTCATGGCGGAGCTTGTCGAAACTCTCGAAGAGTTGCTCGATGATGGTTGGAGCAAGACCTTCGAAGGGCTCGTCCAGAAGCAGCACCTTCACGTCGCCCGAGAGGGCGCGTGCGACCGCCACCATCTGCTGCTCGCCGCCGGAGAGGAAATCCGCCGGGGTGTCGAGCCTCTCACGGATGCGCGGGAAGTACTCGAAGATCCTGTCCAGATCCCACCGGACGCCATGGCCGGTCTCTCGCTTGAGCCGTCCGAGCTCAAGATTCTGAGCCACAGTCATGCCGGCAAAGAGTCCACGTCCCTGCGGCACGTAGCCGATTCCCAAACGCGCGATCTCGGCGGAGGGCCGGCCGGCGATCTCCTGGCCATCAAGCCTGATCGAGCCTGAGCCGGGCGGCGCAATACCGATCAGGGTCTTCAGCAGGGTCGATTTGCCGGCACCGTTGCGGCCTAGAAGCGCGACGATCTCATGTTGACGCACGTCGAAGGACACGTCCGTCAGCGCATGGCTCTTGCCGTAGAACGTGTTGACCTTCTCCACTGCGAGCACAGTCGCCGCTTCGGCGGCGCTCTGCCGAGGCTTCGCGGCAACGGTGGCCGCGCCGGAGCCGATATAGATCTCCTGAACCTTCGGGCTGGTGCGTGCATCCTCCACCGTCCCGTCAACCAACACTTGGCCCGCATTCATCACTGTAACGGCATCGGCGATCTGGAACACTCGGTCGATGTCGTGCTCGACTAGAAGCATCGGGACGTCCGCGGAAATGCGCTTGATGATGTCGCCGATGCGCTGGCGCTCGGCGGCGGCAAGGCCCGCAAGCGGCTCGTCGAGTAGCAGTACCCTAGGTTTCGTGGCAAGCGCCAGGCCCATGTCCAGGAGGCGCTGCCCGCCATAGGAGAGGGCGCCCGCCTCGGCCTTCTCGATGCCGGCAACGCCGAGATAGCGAATGACCGCTGAAGTTTCGGTTTCGATCTGCTTGATTGATCGCGCGGCCGCCCACGGATTGAAACGCTGCGGGTGGCGGGCCTGTATGGCGAGGCGGACATTCTCTTCGACCGTCAGGGCCGGAAAGAGGTTCGTGATCTGGAATGAGCGTCCGATCCCGGCCTGCGTGATCGCTTCAGGGGAAAGCCCGGCGATGGAGCGGCCTTGAAGGAGGATGTCGCCTTCATCAGGCGTATAGTACCCGGAGATCAGATTGAAGGCCGTGGTCTTTCCGGCACCGTTCGGTCCGATCAGGGCATGGAGGCTACGGTCGCGTACAGCGATGTTGACCGACTGAACGGCCTTGAGAGCCCCAAAGCTCTTCGTAATGCCATGGGCTTCGAGAATGATGCCATCCACATGGTCGTCAGGTTTAAGAAACGAGGGCAGGGGTTCGTCAGTCAGGGTGCGACCCGCCATGGCGGCCTCTTCTGTGACCTTGGCCCGGAATGGAGTCGCGATCCGCTGTGCGATCCCGATCAATCCCGTCGGCGAGAGGACGATGAACCCGACGAAGAGGATGCCAAAATAGAGCAGCCAGTGCGGGGTCCAGATCGACAGGAACTCGCGGAACAGAATGTAGAAGAGCGCTCCCAGGGCCGGCCCGAGAAAACTGCGCATTCCGCCAATCACCTCCGAGAAGCTTGTAGCGATTGGTCGGATAGCCGAGAAAGCGGGCGCGTTGCTCGTTCTCCCGGACCGCCACCAGCACGCTCCCGGCGGGCGAATTGTGGAAGCGCAGCAGGGCAAAGCAGACAACAAACGCCACCGCCGCCACGAACCAGTAGTAGGTCCAGTCCGAACTCAGATCGAGGCCGATCGCGCGGGTACGGACTACGCCGCCGAGCCCACTCTCTCCACCTGTCAACGCCGTCCAGCGGTAAGCGACTGCGAAGAGCATGGCCGCCAATGCCAGTGTCAGTAGGGAGAAGTAGACGCCTCGGCGTCGCAGGATGAGCGCACCGAGAATAGACGACGCTCCAGCGATGAAAACGATGGCGAAGAGAGCC
>JAJFBI010000738.1 GCA_020697385.1 Microvirga sp.
GGACGACCGCGAGATTTTCTAGTACCAGATATTGCTAATCCCCTGCTTTTCTGGTACGAGAAAACAATGGACGCCAGCTAGGCGGCGTCGTTCTACGAGGGGGCCACATGGCGGGCGATACCTCAGGCTCAAACAGCTCCGGCGGTGCTCCCTTCTTGCAAAGAGGCGAGAGTCGCAGTTCCTACATCGGCGGCTCGGACGCAAGAATCGTTCTCGGAAAGGACGAAAATGCGCTCATTCGCCTGTGGAAAGAGAAGCGCGGGGAACTCGGGCCAGAGGACCTGTCGGGCAACCTTCTCGTCCAATTCGGCTGCGCGACTGAAGACCTGAACAGACGCTGGTTCGAGCGCGAGACCGGACGGCGCCTTGGAGCCGTACAGCGCTTTGCCCGCCACCCGCGGATCGACTGGATGGGCGCCACCCTCGACGGCCTCGTCGAGGAGGAGACGGCGGTGTTCGAGGCCAAGTTCATGCTCCCCTGGGCCTTCACCGAGGAGAACGCGGCCGAGAAGCACATGCCGCAGCTGCAGCACAACATGGTCGTGACCGGCTCCCGGAAGGCCTACCTGTCCATCCTCACGGGTGGCGGCAAGTGGGTGTCGATCGAAGTAGAGGCTGATCCAGTCTACCAGACCGTCCTCGTGCAGGTGGAGCGGATCTTCTGGCGCTGCGTGCAGACCGGCGAGGTGCCCCGGGTGTTTGGGGCCGAGCCGCCGAGGGCAAAGCTGCCGCTGGTGCGGGTTGTTGACATGGGCGCCTCGAACGCTTGGGCTGAATACGCGGCCATCTTCGCCCGCACCCGGGCCGCTCATGCGGAGCATGAGAGCGCCAAGGCTGAGCTGAAAGCGCTTGTTCCCGAGGACGCTCGGGAGGCCGTTGGGCACGGAGTCAGGGCCAGGCGCTCGCGAGCCGGCGCGATTTCCTTTGATCTGATGGCCAATGGAGGCCCCCATGCGCTCCAATGATTCCATCGCCCAGCTCGCCTGTGCCTTGGCCAAGGCCCAGATCGAACTCGTTAACCCGCCGAAGAGCCTGACGGCCCATTTCGACGGCGACGGAAACGGCTCTCCTGGCCAAAGCTATCGCTATGCGCCCCTTTCAGCTGGGCTCGACGTTGTGCGCAAGACCCTCGGCAAGCATGAGATCGCGATCCTGCAGACGACCGACATGGATCAGGATAGCGGCCTCGTCATCCTGACCACCACGCTTGCGCATGGGTCTGGAGAATGGATCGCGGCGCGCTGGCCCGTGTGCCATATCGCCGATCTGCCTGAGCCCAAGCTGATGGGCGCAGCTCTCACCTACGCTCGGCGCTATGGCCTGTTCACGCTGGTTGGACTCGCCGGCGAGGACGATCTCGATGCGCTCATGATCGCAGATGCGGCATGCTCAAACGGAGGTGTTGCGGGCGACCCCAGCCTCTCGGACGGGGGGAACCGACCGGCGCGGCGGCCGCGAGGACGTTCCAGAAAAGCACCCGTTCAGACCGCTCCGAATACCTCTCAGGATTTCGCCGCCGAACTTGCTGCCATAACGGGCGCGGACGCCCTCCTGCGTTGGGCCGTGGACGCCCTGCCCCGTCGCAACCGCCTGAGCGATGCGGAGCGCATCCAGCTCGACCAGGCATTCCTGGCCCGTGCCGAAGCGTTAGGCGCCGATCCGGACCTGCTTGTCGCGCCAGGGCTGCACATTTCGCCGGGAGCGAAGGCTGCCCCACTGGACTCCTCGCCCGCGGCTTAACCGGAGGCCCCCCGCTATGCTGCGCCCGAAACGGCTGCCCCGGTGCGAACGGCGCTCCTTACCGCGCCGGCTCAAGGCCGAGATCATCCTGCGCCAAGACGGGCGCTGCGCCGATTGCGGCACGCGCCTCATCATGGGGTTCTTCGTCTTCGACCACCGCCCTCCCCTCGCCTTGCGCGCTGAGGACGCCGATGCGAATGACCCCGAGCGCCTGGCGGCGATCTGCTGGACGTGTGATCAGCAAAAAACGCCACGCGACCTGAAGGAGATCGCGCGCAACAACCGCATCGCCCGCAAACACCAAGAATTCGTGCAGCGCCAGCGTGAGAAGAAACCCGGGCGCCGCTTACCTACGCCGTCGCAATGGCGCGAGCTTGAGCGGTTTGTGGGTCAGCCTCTTGCGACCAAGGTGGCCAATTCGGATAAAGACCAGGCAGCTGTGGCAGGCAACGCCGGAGATCCCACGCCGGCTCAAGAGCGACACTATCCTCCGGCAAGACCGCGCTGACTGCTGGCCCTTGGTTCGCTCGTCTTTAGGACACCACCCGCCCCTCGTCTTGCGAACGGGTGATGCCGACGCCAACGATCCCGCTCTCCTCCCACCATCTGCTGCACCTGCAACCAGCGCAGTACGTGACCCCCGCGCCATTGCACGCGTGAGACGCCTCCCTCGATATTCCATCCGCCCGCGGGCCGGGGACGGCCAGTTCAGCGACCCTTCTTACCCAGCCCGGTGCCCGAGCTCGCCCTTATCGACGACCGGGGACGCGTGAGTCAGCACAAATAGTTCAGG
>JAJFBI010000089.1 GCA_020697385.1 Microvirga sp.
GAGCTGATGAAGAACACGATCACGGCAGGAGTGAGCACGAACTCGATGTTCTCGGCGATGCCCGTGATGTAGCCCGCCCAAGGCCCCATGGACGTGCGGGCGAAGGAATAGGCACCGCCCGTGTGCGGCAGGGCCGGCGACATCTCGGCGAGCGAGAAGGTCAGGCCCAGATACATGATGGCGATGATGATGGTGGCGAAGAACATCGCCCCGAAGCCATTGGCGAGGCCGAGATTCCAGCCTGAGTAATGGCCCGAGATCACCGCGCCGACGCCGAGCGCCCAGAGCGACCAGACGCGTGCGTGGCGCTTGAGGCGCCGGGCTTCGAAGTAGTTTTGATCCACCGTGGTGTAAGTGACGCCAGCGGCGTTCTGCACCCCGGCTGGCGGGGCATGAACCCCGGGATTCCCTTGTCCGACTGACATCGACTCTTCCTCCAAGAATAGTCTGCCTTCTGGGTCACGGCACATTCTGCGCCATGCCCTTGATCAGAGCGTCCGTGCCCCCTCCCTCAAAAGCGGCGCCAGACGGTTGGCCCACGACGCCTGTCCGTCTTCTGTGCGGATCAGGTCGTTGCGGATTTCGATCATCAGCGGAGGAAGGCCGCGCCTCTCGGCGTGGCGTTCCAGGGTGTGGAACACCCGGTCCGCTGGCGAATAGGGTTCGTTCATGCCGACGGTGAGCGCCGGATCCTGCTTCAAGCCGGCCTCGACATAGCGGGCATAGCGCTCGTCGCGGTTGAAGATGAGGCCGATTTGCCAGGGGCGCGGCACGTCCCGATAGACGGGCGTGAAGGAATGGATGGAGACGACGGCGCCGAGCTCTCCTGCCGCCATGCGTGTATTCGCGAAGGTGTCGACCGCATCGTGGAAGGCATCGTAGACCTCGCGCACGCGGATTGCCCGCTCATCCTCGTCGAGGTCGAGATTGCCCGGGATCGTGGTCCGCTCGCTTAGCGTCCAGATCGAATCCGGCGCAGACGGGTCGCGGTTGAGGTCGAGCGCGAGGCGCGAGACGGTGGCATGGGCCAGCGGCGCGTCGAGCTGGCGAGAAAGCTCCTTGGCCACCCCGAGTGCCCCAGGGTCCCATGCGATGTGGCTTTCGAGTTCCTCGGGTCCCAGGCCCAAAGTGCCGTATCGGGCCGGCAGGCGGTTGGAGGCATGTTCGCAGATGAGCAGGATCGGCGAGCCCCCTTGCGGGTTCTCGATGGCGGCAACCGGCGGCTCTGCCGTTGCGGCAGAGGTTCGACTGGCAGTCACCTGACTCGCCTGCGTCATGCGGTTCTCCGTCAACCTGCCCAAAAGCAGGGATTGCCCCCGGTTGAACGCTTGGTACGTTTCTTCTTGAATTCTCAGGTTCTGAAATTTCTGATACAGGTTTTCAGAAGCGTCAAGGAGGGGCCGTGAATCAATCCGGTATGCGTGGCAAAAGTCGTCTCCCTCCGACAGACCCGCCGAGCCTCGCCGAGCGCATCCGGCTCGAGATGGAATCCTTCACGCCCAGCGAGAAGCGCGCCGCCCACCTGCTCCTGAGCCACTACCCCTTCGCCGGCCTCGATACCGTTGCGGAATTCGCCTCGCGGGCCGGCATCTCCGCACCGTCGGCGCTGCGCTTCGTCAGCCGGCTCGGCTTCGGCGGCTTCCCGGACTTCCAGAAGCACCTGCGGGAGGAACTCGAAGCCCAGTTGCTCTCACCGCTCGCCAAATCTGGCCCCTCCGACAAGGGGCAAGGCGCCCCCGCCCTTGCCTCCTTTGCGGAAGCCGTGATCGGCAATTTGAAGGCGACGGTGGAAAACATCGCCCCGGCCGAATTCGAGGCGGTGGTGGTGCTCCTGTCCGATCCGCGCCGCCACATTCACTTCACCGGCGGGCGCTTCACGGGCGCGCTCGCGCGCTATGCGGAGAGCCATTTTCGCATCGTGCGCAGCCATGTGGATTTCATCGAAGGGCAGCCGGCCCTGTGGCGCGACCGGATGATCGAGATCGGCCGCAAGGACGTGATCGTCGCCTTCGACATCCGCCGCTATCAGGAGGATGTGACGGCGCTCTGCGAAACGGCCGCGAGGCAGGGAGCAACCGTCGTCCTACTCACCGACCCCTGGCTCTCACCCATCGCCCGTGTGGCGCGCCACGTTTTGCCCGCCCACATTGTCGCGCCGTCCAACTGGGATTCCTCGGCGGGCCTGCTGCTTCTGACAGAGGCTCTCGTCGCGGCCGTCACCAAGCGCCTGTGGGAGACTGCCAAACCACGCATGGAGGCAGTGGAACGCCTGCGGAACGGGAAATTATAGCCTCTACTCCGCAGCTGCGGTCTTGTTCCGCTGCAGCCAGCCGATCAGGAACGGCAGCAGGAGTCCGATGCCGAGAAAGCGGACGAGGTGGTGGATGCCGACATAGAGCGGATCGAGCCCCAGGATCAGGGCCAGCACCGTCATCGCCTCGAGCCCGCCCGGCGCGAAGGCGATCAGGCTGTTGGCGAAGCTCACGCCAGCGAGCCAAGCGGCCAAGCCTGCGAAGATCGTCGCGACCGCCATAGCCACCGCAAAGGAACCGAGCGCGGCAATGAGGGACTTCTTCAAGGTCGAGCGCTGGATGTTGCGGAACCGCTCGGCGATGAACAGGCCGATCAGCAGGAGACCGCCGGTTGCGATGACCGGAGGGACGACGCCAGTGACGAACTCCGTGCCGTGGCTCACCGAACTCATGATCGTCGCGCCCAGCAGGATGGGGGCTGCCACCTTCAGCCGGGTGAAAACGGCGCCGAGGGCAAGCCCCCCTAAGAGAATGACCGCCATGCCGCCCGGGCTCTGGACCGGGAGCCCTTCCCCCACCAACGCGTTCGAGTGTTCGCCGCCCCCGATGAGAACCACGATGCTGGGCAAAAGCGCGATCAGGACGAAGAGCCGAAGGTTCTGCGCGATGGCGATGGACGCCACATCCGCCTTCCGGTCGATGGCCACGGCGATGACCGTCGAGAGCGCCCCGGGGGCAGAGGCGAGCAGCGCATCGAGCCTGCGCCAGCCTGAGACGCGGACGAGCCAGAAGGAAGACGCGTAGGAGATCGCCACGATCGCGATCACCAGCATGATCAGGCTGCCGGGATAGCGGCCCATGGCCGAGATGGCGGCAGGCGTCACCGCCGCGCCCATGGCGGCGCCTGAAACCAGCATGGCGGCATCGGCCAGGGCGCGGGGCATGGGCACGGCCCAGCCGGACAAACCCCAGAGGGCAGCCGCGACGGCAGCTCCCGACAGCCACGCGGCCGGAACGCCGAGCCAGTGGAACACGAGGCCGCCGAGAGCGGCGATCAGGATCTGGACGAGATGGGCAAGCACGAGACGCATCACGCTTCGCTCAATGGACGTCCATCACCTTCCCGTCAAATGCCGATCCCGCGCAGAAGCCATGCGATCAGCGCCTGTCAATGCACAGCCCAGGTTTTCAAGTATCGAGGCAGAATAGCGTGCGAACCTCAAGCCACGACCCGGGGCAGGGCTTCGCTGATCCGGCGGACCGCCTCTTCCACATCCTCGGGCTTGCGCAGGTAGCACAGGCGCAGATACCCCTCGCCGGCCTCTCCGAAGGCCGAGCCCGGCGCCAGACCCACATTCGCCTCGTCGATGAGACGGAAGGCGATGTCCTTGGAACTGCTGGCGCCCTTGATCTTCAGGAAAGCGTAGAAGGCGCCGCTCGGCGGCGGCAGCTCCACAAGGCCGGTCTGCGCAAGACGTCCGACGATCTCGCGCCCCTGGCGTGCACGAGCGATCTGCTCGGCCAGGAAGGCCTCACCGTGCTCGATGGCGGCGACGCCAGCCCGCTGAACAAAAACCGGCGTTCCGGAGGTCTGATACTGCACCAGGTTCTCGATAACCTGCCCCAAGGCAGGCGGGGCCTCCAGCCAGCCGAGCCGCCAGCCGGTCATGGCCCAGTTCTTGGAGAAGGTCTGGACGAAGAGGATCTTGTCCTCGGGCTCCATCACGTCGCGGAACGAAGGCGAACGTCCGTCGACGGCGAGCGCCGGATCGTGGATGAAGCGGCCGTAGATCTCGTCCGCCACGATCCAGAGGCCGTGACGGCGGGCAAGATCGAGCGCGGCGCGAAGATCGGTGTGGCTTGCCACCCATCCTGTCGGGTTCGACGGCGAGTTGACCACGAGCACGCGGGTGCGCGGGGTGATCGCCTGTTCGAGCCGCTCGAAATCGAGGTGCCAGCCCTTGCCGTCGATGGTCATCGGAACGGGCACGGGACGCGCGCCGGCGATGGTGATGGCACCGGCGAAGTTCGGCCATGCGGGCGTGGGGATCAGCACCTCGTCGTCGTTGCCCGCGAGCATGCGGAAGGCAAGCTGCATGGCCGGCATACCCCCGGAGGTGACGAAGAAACGTTCGGGGTCGAAAGCTTTGCGGTAGACCTGCTCGTGATAGCGGGCAATCGCCTGCCGCAGTTCGGGAATGCCGCGCTGATAGGTGTAGAAGGTCTCGCCCTTCGCGAGCGATTGCGCTGCCGCCTCGCAGATGAAGGACGGTGTCGGCAGATCGCCCTCGCCCACCCAGAGCGGAATGATGCCGGGCTTCAAGCGACCGTAGCTGAACACATCGACGATGCCACTGGTCGGCGCCTGCTCCGCCTCGGGGCGCAGGTTGAGAACGGACGGAATCGACACGGACGCATTCATGGGGGATTTCCTCGGGAAGCCGACGGACAGGGATGGCCCGTTCGGCCCCTCAAGGCAAGTCTTGAATACGTCGCATGACAAAAGACGAAGGGTTCGATCGAAGCCCGTGATGAATCAGAGCGTCCGGCCCGTCTTCATCAGGTCGCGAATTTCCGTCAGCAGCTTCACGTCGGCCGGAATTTCCGCAGGTTTGTCGGCCGTCCCGGTCTTTGCATCCTCCGTGCGACGCAGACGGTTCATGCCCTTGACCAGGAGAAACAAGATCCAGGCGATGATGATGAAATTGATGGCAACCGTGACGAAGCTGCCCCAGGCGAGTACAGCCCCCTGGTTCTTGGCCTCTGCCAGGGCCGGGGCCGTGACGGTCTCAGACAGGGGCGTGAAGTAGTTCGAGAAATCGAGGCCACCGGTGATGGCCCCGACGATGGGCATGAAGATGTCGCCCACCAGCGAATCCACGATCTTGCTGAAGGCGGCGCCGATGATGATGCCGATGGCGAGATCGACCACATTGCCGCGCAGCGCAAACTGCTTGAACTCGTTCCACATGACCGGACCTCCCGTCGCTCACCCCCAAGCTTAAGCTGACCGATTCAGGAATTTCGTCAAGCCTCCCGGCTGGCGAGCCTATCCGACCTACCAGCCCGGGATCCATGTCGTCCTGCCCTCTGGCCGCCGGGCACCGGCCAAGGTGCGTGCCTTTATTGTGTTCCTGGCACAGCGCTTTGCGCCGGAGCCCTCTTGGGACCAAGACCTGTGATCGGCTTGCGATGGCCTTCGCACTCTTTACCGGCTAAAGCTAATCCACGTCTGTTTTCAAGGGTTCACGCCTATGGTCGCTACCTGGGCCGTCGTATTGTCGGCGCTGGTCTATCTCTGCTTCCTGTTCACCGTAGCCTATTGGGGTGACAACTGGGGGCGGCGCTTCGTTCAGGGACCTGCCCGCTCGACCATCGCGGCCCTCGCGCTGGCGGTCTATTGCACGTCCTGGACCTTCTTCGGGTCGGTCGGGCTTGCCAGCCATTCGGGCTTCGACTTTCTCGCCATCTATATCGGCCCGATCCTGGTGATCGGTCTGGGCTTCCCGCTCGTTGCCCGTGTGGTGCGCGTGGCGAAGACCCAGAACATCTCCTCCATCGCCGACTTCGTCGCCGCCCGCTACGGCAAGAGCGAACGGGTCGCGGCCCTCGTCAGCATCATTGCCCTCGTCGGATCGGTTCCTTACATCGCGCTTCAGCTCAAGGCTGTGTCGTCATCGCTCGATGTGTTCCTTTCCGATGCGGACGGGGCCTCCCTGTCCCAATTGCCCCTCCTGGGTGATCTGGCCTTCGTCGTCGCCCTCGTCCTCGCGGGCTTCGCCGTCGCCTTCGGCACGCGTCACACGGATGCGACCGCGCACCAGAACGGACTTCTGCTCGCCATCTCGATCGAATCATTGGTGAAGTTGATCGCCTTCCTGATGATCGGCGGCTACATCACCTTCGTGATGTTCGGCGGCTATGAGGACATCGTTCAGCGCCTTAACGCGCAGGGCACCACCTCCGCCCTGATGGAACGGACATCGGGCTTCGGCAGCTACATCACGCTCATCCTGCTCTCGACCTGTGCCACCCTGCTTCTGCCGCGCCAGTTCCATGTCACCGTGGTCGAGAACCACGACATCGCGGATCTGAAGCGCGCCGCGTGGCTGTTTCCGCTCTATCTCGTTCTCATCAACCTCTTCGTCATCCCCGTCGCTCTGGCAGGCATGTCCGCCTTTCCAGAAGGGACCATCGACCGAGACATGACCGTGCTCGCGTTGCCGCTGATGGACAAGGCCGGCACTCTGGCGGTGATCGCCTTCCTCGGCGGATTCTCGGCCGCTACCGCCATGGTGATCGTCGATTCCGTCGCCGTGGCCGTGATGATCTCGAACCATCTCGTCATGCCCATCGTCCTGCGGCGGCGCGCCTTCGCGGGCATCGATCCCGGCGGCTTCGTCATCGGCGTGAGGCGGGTCTCCATCGTTCTCGTCATCCTGCTGGGCTATGCCTATTACCGCGCTTCGGGAGAGGCGGCGCTCGCTGCCATCGGGCTTCTGTCCTTTGCGGCCATCGCCCAGGTGGCGCCGGCCTTTCTCGGCGGTCTCATCTGGTCGCGCGGCACGGCGCTCGGCGCCAGCGTTGGCCTCGTGGTCGGCTTCGTCACCTGGGCCTACACGCTCCTTCTGCCGAGCCTTGTCTGGGACGGCGTGTTCTGGTCCGATGTGGTCGTCACGGGCCCCTTCGGCGTCACGGCGCTGAAGCCTACGGCTCTGTTCGGGGTCGATCTGCCTCAGCTGACCCACGGCGTGATCTGGAGCCTGACGCTCAACATCCTGTGCTACATCGCCTTCTCCCTGTGGCGGCCGGTGACGGCCATGGAGCAGATCCAGGCCAATGTCTTCCTCGGCGAGGCTGCCGCCTCCGCCACGCCGAGCTTCCGTCTGTTCCGCGCCAGCGTGGGCGTCGGCGAACTGCGCGCCACCGTCGCCCGCTATCTGGGCGAGGAGCGGACGGCCCGTTCCTTCGAGGGCTTCGCTCACAGCCGCGGGCAGAATCTCGATCTGCGGGCCGAGGCGGACATCCATCTCCTGCGCTATGCGGAGCACCTTCTGGCCTCGGCCATCGGCACTGCCTCCTCCCGCCTTGCGTTGTCGCTGCTGCTGCGACGCCGCACCGTCTCCACGGAAGCGGCCCTCAAGCTGCTCGACGACGCATCGGCCGCGATCCAGCACAGCCGCGATCTTCTCCAGCACGCGCTCAACTACGCCAAGCAGGGCATCACGGTGATCGACGGCGATCTGCGGCTGCTCGCGTGGAACCAGGCTTTCCTCGATCTCTACGACATGCCCCCCAACTTCGTGCAGGTGGGGATCGGCATGGAGCAGATCGTGCGCTACAACGCCTCGCGCGGCTCCTATGGACCCGGCAAGATCGAGGATCTTGTGGAAGCCCGCCTCCATTCGTTCCGGCATGATGTGGAGCCGGTGCGCCTCAGGCTCTATCCCTCGGGCAAGGTGATCGAGATCCGCTCGAACCTTCTGCCCGACGGCGGCCATGTGACCACCTACACGGACGTCACGGAAACCGTTCTAGCCGAAGAAGCGAGCCGCCGCGCCAACGAGACCCTGGAGCAGCGGGTGCGCGAGAGAACCGAGGAGCTCACCCGCCTCAACGAAGCGCTCAGGAACGCCAAGGCTGAGGCCGATGAAGCGAACATCTCCAAGACGCGGTTCCTCGCCGCCGCCTCGCACGACATTCTGCAGCCGCTCAACGCGGCGCGCCTCTATGCCACGTCGCTCGTGGAGCGGGATCGGGAGGCAGGCGATGTGACGCTGGCCGAGAACATCGATGCATCGTTGGATGCGGTCGAGGAGATCCTCACCGCGATTCTCGACATCTCACGCCTTGATACGGGCGCCATGAAACCGCAATGGTCGAGCTTCCGCATCGACGAGATGTTCCGTCAGCTACAGCGCGAATTCGAGCCGGTCGCCCGGGCCAAGAACCTGACGCTCACCTTCATCCCCTCCTCCCTGACGGTGCGCTCGGACCGGCGCCTCATGCGCCGCCTTTTGCAGAACCTCATCTCCAACGCGATCAAGTACACACCGTCCGGGCGCGTGCTCGTCGGCGGACGCCGCCGCGGCGGGCACCTTGTTCTGGAAGTCTGGGACACGGGTCTCGGCATCCCGGCCTCAAAGCAGCGCGTGGTCTTCCGCGAGTTCCAGCGCCTGGATCAGGGCATGAAAGTTGCTCGTGGTCTGGGCCTGGGCCTCTCCATCGTCGAGCGCATCGGCCGCGTGCTCAAGCACCCGATTACCCTGAACTCCGAGGTCGGGCGCGGCTCCGTGTTCCGCCTGGAGGTGCCTGTGGTCGCGGCTCTTCCGGCAACGGCCGCAACGCCCGAACCGCCGAAAGCGCCGGCGACCGTGCTGTCGGGCCTGCGCGTGCTCGTCATCGATAACGAACCCGCTATTCTGGAAGGCATGCGTCTTCTGCTCACGGGATGGGGCTGCGACGTCTGGACCGCCTCGGACCTGGAGAGCGCGCACCAGGCCCTG
>JAJFBI010000090.1 GCA_020697385.1 Microvirga sp.
GAGCGGCATGGCGATGAAATAGACGCAGGCCGCGCCGACAGCGAAGAGGATCGGCGTTGCGAACAGGTATGGCACGAAGGCGCGGCGCTCGTTCTTGTAGAGGCCCGGCGCCACGAACTTGTAGATCTGAACGGCAATGACCGGAAAGGCCAGGAAGCCTGCCCCGAAGGCCGCGACCTGGATCTGCGTGAACAGATATTCGAGGCCGTGGGTGTAGACGAGACGCGCCGCCTCGGGCGAGCCGACGGCGAGGACATAGGGCCACACCAGTGCGTTGTAGATGTATTTCGCGCCGGCAAAGCAGACGAAGAACAGCAAGACGAACGCGATCAGCGCCTTGATCAGGCGCGAGCGCAGCTCGGTGAGATGCTCGATCAGAGGAGCGCGCGAAGCCTCGACCTCGTCCTGTTCAACGGCAGTGGTCATCCGACTTTCGCATCCGGTTTTTCTGAGAGTTGTTGAGCGAGCGCAGCCTGCTGAGCCTCGTATTCGGCCTCACGCCGAAGGGACTCGGCGATCTCCGTGGCCGGATCGATGGTCGGCGGCAGCGGCAGGTCGACGAGCGGGTCGGCAGGAGCCGGTGCCCGCCCCTCGACCACGGCCTGCACGGAGGCATCGGAAGGCGCTTGAGGCGTTGTCTCGGTGACCTGCGGGGAAGGGATGCTCTCCGGCTCGGGCGCCTTCTCCGAGGTGGTAACAGGCGCCTCAATGGAGGTCTTCAGCTCGTCCCGGATCGTCTGGATCGGGTTGAAGCTCGTATTGAGCGACGGAACGGATTCGTTCACGCTCTGGAGCTGCTTCTTGACCTCGTCGAGCTCGGCTTCGCGCATGGCCTCGTTGAACTGGCCCTGGAACTCCGACGCCATCCGACGGAGCTTGCTGGTCATCTGCCCGACCGTCCGCAGAGCCTTCGGCAGATCCTTCGGGCCGATCACGATCAGCGCGACGGCGCCGATCACCATGATCTCACCCCAGCTCATGTCCAACATGACGTGGCCTCGAACCTGCCTCTTAGATACTCACGCGTACTGACGCGCCACATCCTGGCGCGCCTCACAGCTTAGCCGACCTTGTGGTCCGTCGTGACGGTGGTCGTGGTGGTCGTCCCGTTCTGGTGGTCGATGGTCCGAACCGGCTCGGACGGCTGCACCGGCTTAGCCGGGGTGTCGTCCTCGGACATGCCCTTCTTGAAGGCCTTGATGCCCTTTGCGACGTCGCCCATCATGTCGGAGATCTTGCCGCGTCCGAACAGCAGGACGACGATCAGACCAACAACGATCCAGTGCCAAATACTCGTGCCACCCATGGCAATCCTCCTGCGCCCTCATAGGGCGCGGCATTTCAGATGAAGAACTCGCCGCCAACCTATGCGTCGGACGCGGCGAAAACAAGGACATCCTTCGTATCGACATCGATGCCCACATCCTGGCCCTCCCTCACGTCCACGGGATCGTGAACACGGGCCTGGAGCGGACGGTCGACGCCCTGGACGTCGATATGGACCAGATCGACCTCCCCGAGGAAGCGGCGCGAGACCACCCGACCCGGCAGGCAGAAGCCCGCCGGCCTCAGCCTCACCCCCTGGGGGCGCACGCAGACGAGGGCCGGACCATCCCCCAGATGCGGCGCCGGAAAGACCCCGACCGGGCAGCTCACTTGGCCATTGCGCACCACCCCCTCAAGCTCGTTGAAGTCGCAGAAGAACCGGGCGGCAAACAGGCTCGAAGGCCTCCGGTAAATCTCCTCGGCCTCCCCCTGCTGGATGATCGCGCCGGCCCGCATCAGCACGATCCGGTCGGCGATCCGCATCGCTTCCTCCGGATCGTGGGTCACTACGATGGTCGTAGCGCCGGTTTCTCTCAGGATTGCAACGGTTTCGTCACGGATCGCATCGCGCATGCGCCGGTCGAGGTTGGAGAACGGCTCGTCCATGAGCAGAACGCCCGGACGGGGCGCGATGGAGCGCGCCAGCGCCACCCGCTGCTGCTCTCCCCCGGACAGGGTGTGGGGATACTCGTTGGCGTAATGCTCCAGGCCGACGCGGGACAGGGCCCGGCGGGCTGCGACCCCGGCCTCGGAGGCCGAGAGGTCCTTCAGGCCGAACATAATGTTCTGCAGGATCGTCATGTGCGGGAACAAGGCATAATCCTGGAACATCAGCCCGATGCCGCGCTTCTCCGGTTCCAGGAAAGTCTTCGGCCCACTGGCCTCCAGGCCGTCCATGAGCACCCGGCCGGAGGTGGGGGCTTCCACACCGGCTGCGATGCGCAGCAATGTCGTCTTCCCGCAGCCGGAATGGCCAAGCAGGCAAACGATCTCGCCGGGCTCGATGGTGAGCGAGACGCCATCGAGAGCGCGCTGGCTGCCATAGGCCTGGACGATATTCTCGAAGGTGAGCTGCGCCGGGATCGAGGCGCCCGCCGTGCCGCGCTGGCCCCAGCGGGGCAAGCGGAACCGGTCGAGGGCGGAGCCAGCTGGCCTGTCCGTCATTCCTCGCTGGCCTCGGTCTGGTGCATGTCCAGAGGCTGCAGCAGATCGTCGTCGAGGGGGTCCTCATCCTCTCGCAGGGCATCGGCATCGGAGGGCAACGGCACCGAGAAGTCGGACGGGACGCGGCCTTCGATAAAGCCAGCGCCCTTCAGCTCCTCAAGGCCCGGCAGGTCCTCGATGGCGTCGAGTCCGAAATGCTCCAGGAAGCCCGGCGTCGTGCCGTAGGTGACCGGGCGCCCCGGCGCCTTCCGGCGGCCGCGCAGGCGGATCCAGCCGGTTTCCAGGAGGGTGTCGATGGTGCCCTTCGAGGTGGCGACGCCGCGAATCTCCTCGATCTCAGCCCGGGTCACCGGCTGGTGATAGGCAATGATCGCCAGCGTCTCCATGGCGGCGCGGGAGAGCCTGCGCTGCTCGACAACGTCGCGAGCAAGAACGAAGGACAGGTCGCTCGCGGTGCGGAAGGTCCATTTGCCCGCCACCCGGACCAAGTTGACGCCCCGGAGCGCATAAAGCTCGGCCAGATCCTGAAGGATCTTCTCCACGTCAGCGCCCTCCGGCAGGCGGCCGCCCAGTTCCTCGACGCTCAAGGGCGCAGCGGAGGCGAACAGCAATGCCTCGGCGATGCGCATGGCCTCGCCGTGATCGGGCACATGACTCACCTCGGGAGCTTCATCTTCCATCGTCTCGGGGACATCGTCATGCATGTCGGGCAGCATCTCAAACTCCTGCCTCTGCCGGATCGGCCACAGGCTTGACCCAGACCGGCGCGAAGGCCTCGTCCTGCCGCATCGTGAGCTTGCCCTCGCGCACCATCTCCAGGGTTGCAGAGAGGGCCGAGGCCAGAACGGTCGGGCGCATGGCGGGCTCGACCATGAACTCCACAAGGTAGGTGTCGAGGGTCACCCAATCGCTCAGGTGGCCGACCAGGCGCTCCAAAGCCTCTCGCGCCTCGACCAAGGACCAGACATTCCGCTTGTGCAGGGAAACCCTGGAATTGAACTGGATCTGCCGCTGCTGGGCATAGGCCTTGAGCAGATCGTAAAGGGTTCCCTCATAGTGGGAATCCCGGTGGATGATCACCGGCTCCGGGGCGCCGCGGGCGAAGACGTCGCGGCCGAGCCATGAGCGCTCGCCCATCCTCTTGGCCGCCTCGCGGATCGCCTCCAGGCGGCGCAGGCGCAGGGCCAGGGCGGTGGCCAACTCGTCGGCGCTCGGCTCCTCGCCTTTCGGCGGCTCGGGCAGCAGGAGGCGGGACTTGAGATAGGCGAGCCACGCCGCCATCACGAGGTAATCGGCCGCAAGCTCCAGGCGCATGCGGCGTGCCGCCTCGATGAAGGCGATGTACTGCTCGGCCAGCGCCAGGATCGAGATGCGGTGAAGATCGACCTTCTGGCGGCGGGCGAGCTCGAGCAGGAGATCGAGCGGCCCTTCGAACCCGTCTACGTCGACGAGCAGAGCGGGCTCGCCTTCGGCGCGCTCGGTGGGCTCCATATCCTCGAAGGGTAGCGGTTTTGCCATGGATGGTACTCAACTCACTCCGCGAAGCTTCACGGGCTTTAGGCGATCATCGCAAGAGCAGAATCGAGCCGCGCCCGGGCATCCACAGGATCCAGAGGCTCCGGATCGTGGGTGATACGGGCTAACGCAGCGTTAGCCCGACGCAGGGCATCGCCCGCCAAGACGGGAGCAGCCTCGGCCACCGCACTCATCTCATCCATGCTGCCGTTGCAGTGGAGGGCCATGTCGCAGCCGGCCGCGAAGGCCGCCTCGGCCCGGCTCCGGAAGGAGCCGGAAAGGGCGTGCATGGACAGGTCGTCGGTCATCACCAGTCCGTCATAGCCGATATGGCCGCGGATGATCTCCTCCATGACAATGCGGGAGGTTGTGGCGGGATTTTCAGGATCGAGAGCCGTGTAGACCACGTGAGCGGTCATTGCGAGCGGCATGTCGGTGAGCATACGGAAGGGCGCGAAATCGTGCCGTTCCAGTTCCTCGCGGGAGGCCTCGACCACCGGCAGCGCCAAGTGACTGTCGGCCCCTGCCCGGCCGTGACCGGGCATGTGCTTGACCACCGGCAGGACGCCACCGGCCATCAGCCCCTCGGCGGCGGCCCGTCCGAGCACGGCCACCTGAGCGGGCGTCTTGCCGTAGGCCCGGTCGCCGATGATGTCGTGGGAGCCCGGCGACGGCACGTCGAGGACAGGCAGGCAATCCACCGTGACGCCGACGGAGCGGAGATCATGGGCGATCAGCCGCGCCCCGAGGCGGGTGATCTCCCGCTGGACAAGCGGATCGTTCGTGTGAAGCTGCCCATAGGTGCGCCCGGCCGGGTATTTCGGCCAATGGGGCGGTCCCATCCGCTGAACCCGGCCGCCCTCCTGATCGATGAGGATCGGGGCATCCGCCCGCCCGACCGTATCCCTCAAGGAAGCGCAGAGCGCCCTCACCTGGTCAGGACTGTCGACGTTGCGGCGGAACAGGATGAAGCCCCAGGGCTGCGCTTCCCGGATGAATGCAGCCTCGTCAGGGGTGAGTTCGAAGCCGGAGCATCCAGCAATAAAGGCGCGGGTGTTCATACCCGCGCCTTACGTCCCCTGCTCGGCAGGGTCAAGAAGTCTCGATGGCCAAGTTGCTTCAGTTTCAAGCTGCTTAGTTCTTGGCCACGAAGCACTGGCCGCCCTGGCCCTGCAGCTTGGAGCAGAGGGCAGATGCCTCTTCCTTGGCCATCGGCCCGACGCGAACGCGGTAGACGGTGTTGCCGTTTACCTCGGCCTTGCGGATCATCGACGGCATGCCTTCGAGATCGGAATACTTGCGCTGGAACGAAGCGAAGACCGACTGGGCTGCCGTCTCCGAGCCGGCGGTGCCCAGCTGCACGGCGAAGCCGCCGGTCGGGGTCGTCTCCGCGGCCACCGGCGCCGTCGGCTGAACCGAAGCTACCTGCTGCGGCGCCGGGGTGCTGGAAGGCGTTGCAGCCGCAGGCGCCGGCTTCGGAGCAGGCGTAGAGGGAGCAGCCACAGGTGTGCTGGCAGCCGGCTTAGGCTGCGCAACAGGCACTTGGGCAGATGCCGTCTGGACCGGGGCGGGCTGAGCCTGGGGAGGCAGGGTCATGGCTGCCGGGGCTGTGGGCTGGGGAGCCGGCGCCTCACCGGCCATCGTTCCATCCGGACGGATCGTGACCGTGCGGACCTTCTTCGGCTCGCCGAGATTCAGGCTGGCGGTCTGCTGCGGCTTGCCAGATGTGCCCAGAGTGCCGCCGGTGGCGTCCGCCACGGCATTGCCGTTCATGCGCACCGCCTGTTGCACGTCGACGGGCTGCTCCTCGCGGTTGACCACCTTGGTGGCGCCGTCCTGATTGGCTCGCTCGTAGATCTGCTTGTTCTGGTTCGGGATCTCGACCCCGCCCGGATTCTGCGGCTGCACCTTGGTCGGCTCGTTGTTCGCCTTGATCAGCGGCGGCTCGCCGCCCGTAATCGAGGACGAACCTGACGCCAAGTAGGCTCCGCCGCCGCCAAGCACCAGGGCGCCGATCACGGCCGCAATGGCAACCGGCCCCTTGCGCGAGCGGGTCTTCTCCACCGGCGGATAGTCGAGCCGGTCGGTGTCGTCATAGGCCTGGTCGGGGTAATGGGCGGCCTGATCCGAGTAATAGTCCTGAGCATAGGCCTCGTTGCCGTAAGAATCCGGCTGGTCATAACCCTGGTCCTGACGGACAGGCTGATGGCCATAGGTCGGCTCTGGGGCGCGAGCATAGGTCTGAGGATAGCCGTCCTGATCGTAGGATTGATGTGCCTGACCCGCATGGGACCCGCGCATGGGGACCTCGCGGCTTCCGGGCGTCATAGTGTCGCGGGCGGCGAATAGATCATCCACCGACGCGCCCTGCTGGCGCGGACGCGAAGAGCCGTCATTGGCCAAAATTGATCGAAAAGGATCGTCTTGCCCCACGATTCGGGCCAATTCCGCCAGCGGATCGCTCCGCGTGGCCTGGGCCTGATGGGTCTGCGGGGCGCCCGCCTGGGCGAGTTGCCGCTCGATCTCATTGAGGTCGATGGCAAAACGGGGCTTCGGTGATTCGCTCATGCGCCGGATCTCCAGTTACGCGACAGGAGCACCTGTTGCTCCGCCGGCACGACGTGACAGGCCCCGATGCAATCGCCCCCTAAGCGGTTGATCCGCTTGAGGAAACACTATCGCATTTCGTCAGGTGCCGTAACGCCCAGGATTGCGAGACCAGATGCGAGCACACCCTTCAGGGCATGCACGAGAGCGAGCCTCGCTTGTGTTGAATCTTCATCAGTTAGATTAACAAAGCGTAATTGCGGCAAGTCTTTGCCCTTATTCCATAAACTATGGAAGGCGCTCGCCAGATCGTAGAGGTAAAATGCGACCCGGTGCGGCTCATGTGCTTCCGCGGCCGCCTCGATGACTCTGGGGAATTGGGCGATGCGGTGAATGATGTCCAATTCCGCTTCGTCACTGAGGATCGAGAGATTTGCCTTGGCGAGCTGGGCCGCCGAGAAGTCCGCACCCGGGAATGCCTCCCCGGCCTGCCGGAACACGGAAGCACAGCGGGCATGGGCGTACTGGACGTAGAAGACCGGGTTGTCCTTGGACTGCTCGACCACCTTGGCGAGGTCGAAGTCCAGGGTGGCGTCGTTCTTGCGGAAGATCATCATGAACCGGGTGGCGTCCCGGCCTACTTCGTCGACCACCTCGCGCAGGGTGACGAAATCGCCGGAGCGCTTGGACATCTTCACCGGCTCGCCGCCGCGCAGCAGCTTCACGAGCTGGCAGAGCTTCACGTCGAGATCGGCCTTGTTGTCGGAGACGGCTTTCACGGCCGCCTGCATGCGCTTCACGTAGCCGCCATGGTCCGCGCCCCAGACGTCGATCATGGAGGCGAAGCCGCGCTCGAACTTCGAGCGGTGATAAGCGATGTCGGAGGCGAAGTAGGTGTAGGAGCCGTCCGACTTGAGCAGCGGGCGGTCGACCTCGTCGCCGAAGGCGGTGGCGCGGAACAGGAGCTGCTCGCGATCCTCCCAATCCTCGTCCTTCTGCCCTTTGGGGGGCGGAAGACGGCCCATATAGACGAGGTCGCGCGAGCGCAGGCCCTCGATCAGCGCCTTCACCTGATCCTCGGCGCCAAGCTGCAGGGAGCGTTCGGAGAAGAACACGTCGTGATGGATGTTGAGCACCGCGAGGTCGGTGCGGATCATGTCCATCATGGCGTTGATCGAGGCCTCGCGCACGAGCGGCAGCCACTCGGCCTCGGGCTGGTTGAGCAGGCTCTGGCCATGCTCCTTGGCGAGCAACTCGCCGACGGGCTTGAGGTAGTCGCCCGGATAAAGCCCTTCCGGGATCTCGCCGATCTCGTGGCCGAGAGCTTCCTTGTAGCGGAGATAGGCCGAGCGGGCGAGGACATCGACCTGCGCACCGGCATCGTTGATGTAGTACTCGCGGATGACCTTGTAGCCAGCAAAATCCAGCAGCCCGGCCAGCGCATCGCCGAACACCGCGCCACGGCAATGGCCCACATGCATCGGGCCGGTGGGATTGGCCGAGACATATTCCACGTTGACGGGAACGCCCGCCCCCTGGGCGCTGCGGCCGAAGCCGTTGGCATCGACGACAGCTGCCCGCAGCACCTCGTGCAGCACGGCTGCGTTCAGGCGGATGTTGATGAAGCCGGGACCGGCGATCTCGACCTTGGTGACGCGCGGATCGTCCTGGAGGTCCGCGACGAGCAGCTCGGCCAGGGCGCGCGGGTTCATACGCGCTTCCTTGGCCAGCACCATGGCGGCGTTCGTGGCGAGATCGCCGTGGGAGGGATCGCGCGGCGGCTCGACCACCACGCGGCTGACGTCCAGCCCCGAGGGAATCTTAGCCCCTTCGGCCAACCGGCCAAGCGCATCCGCAACCCGCTTCTCGAACAGCCCGAAAATGTTCATGGTACTCTTCTCAACTGGGCGCCAAGGCCCGACCGTGACCGGAAAACGCTACCTGAGCCCTCATCCTGAGGAGGCCGTCAGGCCGTCTCGAAGGACGAAGGCGTCTCCAGTGCTCTCTGGACCCTCCTTCGAGACGCAGACTGCGTCTGCTCCTCAGGATGAGGGTTGCGTTTCAAGGCTCTAAAAAGACTGAGCCGCGCCTAACGCAAGTCCGGCGTCACGTCAAACAGGCGCCGGTGCTCGAGGATCGCGTATCGGTCCGTCATGCCGGCGATGTAATCCGCCACCCGCCGTGCAAGACGTGGCTCCGCGCAACACATCGTCGGCCTGGGCCCGGACCCGCATCACGTCCGGATGGCGGTACATACGGGCATAAAGGAAGCGCTTGATCGAGGCATCGGCCTCCGTCATGGCCTTCGAGAAGCAGACCATGGTGCTTCCCGCCTGCCGGATGTCGCCCGCGCTCTGCGGCGCCAGGGCGGCGATCCTGCGCTCCCCTTCCGCCACCACGTCCTCCACGAAGCGGGTGATGACGCGCCGGGTCAGCTCGTGGATGCGCCGGGACAGATCGAGGTTTGGATAGCGAGAATCGATCTCGGCCAGGAGACCTGCGAGGAACGGCACCTCGCGCAGATCCTCGATCTGGAACAGCCCAGCCCTGAGGCCGTCGTCGAGATCATGGGCGTCGTAGGCGATGTCGTCGGCAATGGCCGCGGCCTGGGCCTCGCCGCTGGCGTGAGTGGCGAGCTCAAGGTCCTGCTGGGCGTTGTATTCGAGAATCGCCAGGGGCACGCCCCGGACGGCATAGCGCAGGGTCGGCTTGCCATCGGGATCGAGCAGCGGCCCGTTGTGCTTGACCAGCCCCTCCAGGGTCTCCCAGGTGAGGTTCAGGCCATCGTATTCCGCGTAGCGGCGCTCCAGGCGTGTCACCACCCGCAGGGCCTGGGCATTGTGGTCGAACCCGCCGAAACCCGCCATGCACTCGTCCAGCGTGTCCTCGCCCGTATGCCCGAAGGGCGTGTGGCCAAGGTCGTGCGAGAGCGCCAGCGCCTCGGCCAGATCCTCATCGAGCCCAAGGGAGCGGGCGAGCGCGCGGGCGATCTGGCTG
>JAJFBI010000739.1 GCA_020697385.1 Microvirga sp.
GAACGTGAAGGTCGCCCATGGCTGCGACCTTCAATGTTGTCTGCACGTCACTCATTCCGCCATTCACCTTCGCCGCCCACATCGGCAAAGCCCCATTCCTTCACGTCGATCTCGTAATCGATCCGAGAGAACATCCGGCCGCGGCAGACCTTCATCTGCGGCGGTGGAAGGTCGCGTTGCTTGGAGAGCCTGTCGAGAAGTTCGTCCATCACCCAGCCCGGGACCTTGTCGCGCTCGGACGGATAGATCCAGCGGAAGTTGAGCAGGTGCATGAGCAGCACCTCCCAATGCACTTCCATGTAGGCGAGCAACCCATGCCAGTCGATCTGGTCATGAGCCTTGAGGATCGTGTGCGCCACGTCGGCGCCGTCATAGCGGTGGCGTAGCTGAATGAAGCATTTCGACCAGACGAGTTCGGTCGGACCAACGATGCGAACGGGAATGCCGAACACCTCGATCTGGCGGGCGTGCTCAAACCACGGATCGCCGATCGGCATCGTGCCGTTCGACGAGGCGAAAATCACATCGAAGAAATACTGGCCTTTGAAGACCTTGCCGAGCCAGCGGTCATCCTCAATCTCGATGGAGTAGCCGAGGCTCTTGAAGTGCGAGAGAACGCGCGTGTAGTCGCCGGCCTTGCAGAAGATGTCGAGGTCCTTGGTCGGGCGCGTGATGCCGGTATAGGCCGAAAGCGCGTATGTGCCGGCAAGCAGAAAGGGCAGCCCGAGCGTGTTCAGTTCGCGGAGGGCCTCCGCATAGAAGGCTTCCGATTCCGGGTATTTGAGGGTCGGTTCCGCCTTGGCGTCCATGATCGGAACGGACGGATATGCGCCGGAGGTGAGATCTGGGTCGTGAACTGCCATGGGCCCTATCCGAAGCGCGGCCAAGAATGACCCGCGTTCGACAACCGAATGGCATTGATGAAGTTCCGTTAAAGCTTAAGCTTGCTGCCTGAGAGCAGCGCGACCCCTTTCAGGCGCGCAGCCTTGCCTGCTTGGAGACTTCCTGAGAAGGGCGTGCGTCCAAGCCGAGCGCCGTCCAGACGCCGAGGGTGTTCTGCTCGAATTCCGCAACGCGCTGCCGAAGCTCCGCATCATGGGCCTCGCCCTGAAGCGGCGTGCCGTCCTTCATCAAGCGCTGCCCCGCAGCCGACAAAGCGGTCCCGAGGAAACGCACGATGTCTGCTTCCTTGTCCTGCAGGGCCAGCCACATGAGCTGAGCCATGCGATCCGCCGCGATGCCACCGCCCGTGACCGGTGAGGCGAAATGGCTGAACTTGCGCTCGAAGCGCGAATGGTCCGCGACGGCCCGGTTGAAGCGCTCCGTCTGCAGCCTTCGCTCGCCAAAGCCTTGCGCTGGCAGGCAGGGTTGGCAAGAACCTATGGCGATGAGGATTGTGAGGGCCTGAGCCAAGCGGTTGAAGTCCACTTGCGCCAAAGCAGGCTCGGACAGGATCTCCCGTAGTGTGCGCGGCCCCTTCTCGAGTGCTGCAATCAGGGGATCGTAGATGCCGTTACGCAGTTTGATGACGTGGCGGAGGCCACTCAGCTCCCGCGGGATCTTGCTGCCTTTTGCCGATAGGGCAAAGCATGTTTCAAGCCATTGCTCGCGCATCTTCTGGGCGGAGAGGCGAACCGCGCCCTTGACGAAGATGTCGCGCCGGAACTGCTGATCGACGATGTGGTCGCGCGTCATCTGGCGCAGGGCGATGTCGTCGATCCCGGCGAGAAAATCCCGCTGCTCCTTTGTCAGATTGATCTCGTCGAGATTCTCGAGCGCGTTCGCGGGCCCGACCCAGGTCAGCTTCGCTTCAGCGAGTTCCCGGGCCAGATCCGTGAAGTAGAACGGTTCGAGATCCTGATTGAGGTATTCATGGGCGATGTAGTTGGGGTTGTGATTCTTGAGCTTCTCGATCCGCTTCTCCAGCCTGGGATGACTGGCGAAATATCGCGTGTCGAGCTTGCCGAGCTTGTCTGCCACATCGATGAAGCTCGCGACACGGGAAGAGCCGGAGAGCCGCGATCCTTGGGCTGCCGTATGCTCCAACAGCAGGCGCCTGAGCGGCATCATGGAGGCCCAGCCCGGCATGGTGTTGTACGAGATGTAGACGAGGCCGCCGGGCTTGAGCTTCCGGCGGATGAACTCGACAATGGTCCGCCGGTTCTCAGAGGAAATCCAGCTGTAGATTCCGTGCAGGCAGATGAAGTCGAAATCAGGCAGATCGCTGCGGCCCAGGAAGTCGGAGAAGCTGTCGTCGTAGAAATGGACGTTTGGCAGGCCCCCAGCCTGAGCAAGGCTCTGCGCGCCGACGATGTGGCCGGGATTGAAGTCGGTGGCGTGAAACCGGATGTGCGGGTTCGCGGCCGCCAGAAGGTTGGTCGAGAAGCCCTGGCCGCATCCGAGCTCGCAATATTCCAAGGACGACGAGCCGAGATCCGGTGCCTGAACCCCCTGCAGGAGCGCCAGAAAGCAGAGGAGGCTCGGCGTCAACTCCTGATAGAATCCATGGGTGTACTCGATATC
>JAJFBI010000091.1 GCA_020697385.1 Microvirga sp.
CATGCAACCAGCGGCTCCACACCGGTTGAGCCGCGCGTCAAGAATTCGGGATCGTTCAAGCGTGCAGCGGCGGGCCTTGCCGCCCTCGCCGCCGGCCTGTGGGCGCTGCCCGCCAAAGCCCATGTGAAATGGTTCGCGCCTTATATCGTCGATGCCGCCCCGCAGCCGATCTCCGCCACCCTGACCAATGTCTGGTTCTGGACCGGCATCGGCCTCGTGCTGGCCTTCTTTCTTGCCACGCTCATGGTCGAGCGCACATTCGTCGGCCGCGGCATCCAGTCCGGTCTCGACCGCGTCAGCGCGCCGCTCTGGAGCCGGGCGGACGATTTCATGCGCGTGTCCATCGGCGGCTTCTTCGTGGCGATCTTCGCCGTCGGGGGCATCTATCTCACGCCGGATCTTAAGACGGATTCCGAGTTGATCTCCTGGGCGCAGCTGCTGATCGCCATGTGCGTGTTCTCGCGCCGGACCATGCCGATTGCGGCGGCCGGCATCATCACCCTTTGGGTGGTGGCGCTGCGGGAATACGATCTGTTCCACCTGCTGGACTACTTGGCCCTTGGCGTTGCGGTCGCGGCCTATCTGGTTATGGCCTCGTCCAACAATGAGAAGTGGCACGCCCGCCGGTTCCTGGTCCTGCGCTGGGGCATCGCGATTGCGCTGATGTGGTCGTCGCTCGAGAAGTTCGCCTATCCGGACTGGTTCTATCCGCTCGTGGAGGAGAAGCCCTTCCTGACCTTCGGCATGCCGCGTGACGTGTTCATCCCGATGGCCGGCGTCGCCGAGTTCACCATGGGCTTTGGCCTGCTCTGGACCCCGCTGGTGCGCCGTCTCTCGGCCGTGGCCCTGTTGGCGATCTTCTTCACCGCTGTTTATCCGTTCGGCCGCATCGACCTGGTCGGTCATGCCCTGATCATGGCAGCGCTCTTCCTGGTCGCCGCCGATCCTTGCCGTGAGGCCAAGGCTGTTGTCGTGAAGATGCCGAACACATTGCCGCGCTTCGGTAGCCTGGCTTCGGTTCCTGCAGGACTGACCGTCGCTCTCGTGGTGCTGGTGAGCGGATACTGGGGATTGCACGGCGTGTTCTACAGCGCAGAGTACGAGGCCGGTCAGCAGATCGAACTGACGACACATTCCGCGAGCAAGGAATATCCGCACGGGCCCCAGGCCAAGCCTGAGAACCACAGCCATCACTGACCACGATCAAGCCGGGCCCTCATGAGCGGCCCGGCTTGATCTTTCGCAAGGAATGCTTGAACGGGATGGAGCATCGTGCCTCCATCCCGTTCGGTTTAGAGGAGATCCGCTTTGGCGCAGTCAGCCACAGGCCGCAGCATCCCGATCATCAGCCCGGCCGAGGGCGTGACCGAGGAGATGATCCGGCAACTCGTGGAAACCTTCTATGACCGGGTGATCCGCGATCCGGAACTCGGGCCGCTCTTTCACAAGGCGCTCTCCGGTCGCTGGAGCCGGCACTTGGCCCTGATGGTGGATTTCTGGTCATCGATCGCGCTGCGGACCGGGCGCTACCAGGGCAAGCCGCAGGCGGCCCATATGGGCATGAGCCTCACGCCTGAGCTGTTTTCGCGCTGGCTGACGCTGTTCGAGCAGACCGCGAGAGAGATGTTTGAGCCGGATGTGGCGGCCTTCTTCGTGGATCGGGCCCGGCGTATTGCGGAGAGCCTGCAGATCGGCCTCGGGATCGGACCGAAGGCGCTGCGGCTGCCTTAAGGCTTAGCCTAACGCTCCCACCACTTAAGCTCCTCATCGCCACGCTTGGGCAGCAGGGACGAGATGCCGATCATGAGAAAGCCGCAGGCCACGAGCACGCCGACGAAGAACTCGGCGCTGCCGAAGCCGGGAGCAAAGAAAGTCTCGAAAAAAGCCTGCATGAAGCCACCCTCCATGCAGGCTTTGTCGCATCATCGTCCTGAACGGGCGAAAAAGCGCCCGTTCAGGATTCCGACAGGTTGATGAGGCATCTCTAGCAAAAACCTGAGCCTCATCCTGAGGAGAACCTTCAGGTTCGTCTCGAAGGACGAGGCGCCTCCAGTGCTCTCTGGATCATCCTTCGAGACGCCTGCTTTGCAGGCTCCTCAGGATGAGGGAGTTGTTAGAGATCCTAGGTGTTGAACCGGAAGTGCATCACGTCGCCGTCCTGGACGACGTATTCCTTGCCTTCCAACCGCAGCTTGCCCGCATCGCGTGCGCCGGCCTCGCCCTTGAGCGAGGTGTAATCGGCATAAGCGATGGTCTCGGCGCGGATGAAGCCCTTCTCGAAATCCGTGTGGATCACGCCGGCGGCGCCGGGAGCCTTGGTGCCCTTGGTGATCGTCCAGGCGCGGGCTTCCTTCGGGCCGACGGTGAAGTAGGTGATGAGGCCGAGCAGCTCGTAGCCGGCGCGGATCACGCGGTTGAGGCCGGGCTCTTCAAGGCCGACGGCTTCGAGATAGTCCGTCTGCTCGCCGGGCGGCAGAACGGCGATCTCGCTCTCGATCTTGGCCGAGACGACAACGGCTTTCGCACCCTCTTCCTTGGCCCGCTCGAAGACCTTGGCCGAGAACGCGTTGCCTTGGTCGGCGGATGCCTCCTCTACGTTGCACACGTAGAGAACAGGCTTGGAGGAGAGGAGGCCGAGCATCTGGAACAGGCGCTCTTCTTCGACCTTGCGCTCCACCATGCGGGCGGGCTTGCCCTCGCGCAGCAGGGGCAGGGTGCGGTTGACGAGGTCGAGGGTTTCCTTGGCCTCCTTGTCGTTGCCCTTGGCCTTCTTCTCGAGCGCCGTGACACGCTTTTCGAGGCTGTCGAGGTCGGCCAGCATCAGCTCGGTCTCGATGGTCTCGATATCGGCAATCGGGTCGATCTTGCCCTCGACATGGGTGATGTCCGTGTCCTCGAAGCAGCGCACCACATGGGCGATGGCATCGACCTCGCGGATGTTGGCGAGGAACTGGTTGCCGAGGCCTTCACCGCGGGACGCGCCGCGCACGAGGCCGGCGATGTCCACGAAGGTGAGGCGCGTGGGGATGATCTGTGCCGAGCTGGCGATGCCTGCGAGCTGGTCGAGCCGGTCGTCCGGCACCGCCACGTCGCCCACGTTCGGCTCGATGGTGCAGAACGGGTAGTTCGCGGCCTGCGCCGCAGCCGTTTGCGTCAAGGCGTTGAAGAGAGTGGACTTGCCGACATTCGGCAGGCCGACGATGCCCATTTTGAAGCCCATGGCCTCACTCCTTATTTGTGGTGGCCTTTTCTCCGGGCCGTTTCACATCTTCACATCCGTCCAGCCTCTCGCCTCCATGGCGAGGTGGACCTTGTTCTGAAAACTGCCGTCCTCGCCCTTGGCGAGAAGGGCGGCGCTGTCCGCGATGAACCGGCACAGGTCATCGACCCATGCCTCTTCGCCCTTGCCGAAATCGCCCAGCACATGGCTCTGCACCAGCGCCTTGTGGCCTGGATGGCCGATGCCGAGGCGCACGCGTCGGTAGTCGTTGCCGCAATGGGCCGAGATCGAGCGCAGGCCGTTATGGCCCGCATTGCCGCCGCCGATCTTCACGCGCAGCTTGGCCGGGGGCAGATCGAGCTCGTCGTAGAACACCGTCACGTCGTGGAGCGGGATCTTGAAGAAGTTCTGCGCCTCTCCCACGGCCTGGCCAGACAGGTTCATGAAGGTCTGTGGCTTGATCAGCAGCACCTTCTCAGCCCCGATCACGGCATCGGCGGCCTCCGCGTGGAAGCGCTTGCGCCAGGGGCCGGCATTGTGTGCGCGTGCGATCTCGTCCACGGCCATGAACCCGATGTTGTGGCGGTTCCTGGCGTAGCGGGATCCGGGATTGCCGAGGCCGACGAAGAGGCGCATCGCTTGGTCCTGCTCATAAGAAACGCTCCGGCCTTGCGGTCGGAGCGTCGAAGCCGATCGATGGGCTTGAACGCCCGATCAGAGCCTTTAGGCCGCAGCGGTGCCTTCGGCAGCAGCCGCCGGAGCCGCATCCTCTTCCGTCAGGCCGGTCGGGGCCACGATGGTGACGAGGGTCACGTTCTCGGCCGAGGTCGCCTTTGCGCCGTTCGGCAGCTTGATGTCTTCGAGGTGGATCGAGGAGCCGATCTCGAGACCGTCGACCGATGCCTCGATGAAGTCCGGGATCGAATCGGACGGAACGAGCAATTCCACCGAGTGCTCAACGATCTGGAGTGCGCCGCCGCGCTTCAGGCCCGGGCTCTTTTCCTGGCCGACCACGTGGACCGGAACCACGACCTTGATCGCCTGGCCCTGCGAGAGGCGCAGGAAGTCGATATGGACCGGGAAGTCACGGACCGGGTCGAGCTGGTAGTCGCGCGGAATGGCGCGGACTGTCTTGCCGTCCACGTCGATCTCGAAGATCGTGGTCAGGAAGTGACCGGCGAAGATCAGCTGCTTGGTCTGGTTGAAGTCGAGGGCGATCGCCTGGGCCGGCTGGCCGGCTCCGTAGATGACGGCGGGAACTTGGCCTTGGCGACGAACGGCCCGGGCGGCCCCCTTGCCGGCCCGGTCGCGCGCCACGGCCTTGATTTGCTTTACTTCGCTCATGGTCGTGGTCCTTATGAATGCGTTGAAAAACCGATGGCCGCCAAGGTCTTGAAACCTACCGGCGGCCATGAGGTCAGCGCCCGTGCCTCCAAGGGTGTCGAGCGGGCGCGAGGCGGCTTATAGAGAAGAACCGCCTGGAATGCAAGAAAGTCCGGTTTAGCGTATCGTGCGGAAAAGTGGACCCGGTTTTCGCTAACGCGGCCCGCTGGGTCCGCTCCGAAAGATGCGCCCTGTAACAATTGAGCATCGGAATGATCCCAAAAGTGCAAATCCACTTTTGGGTCCGACGCGCTAATCGAACAGGCTCGATACCGAGCTTTCCGTTGCCGTGCGGCCGATGGCTTCGCCCATCAGGGATGCGATGGAGATGACGCGGATGTTGTGGGCCGCCTTCACCGCCTCGGTGGGCATGATGGAATCGGTGATCACGAGCGCCTTCAGGCGGGAGCTGGCGATGCGGGCCACGGCGCCGCCGGACAGCACCCCGTGGGTGATGTAGGCATAGACCTCCTTGGCCCCGTTGGCGAGCAGGGCATCGGCCGCGTTCACCAGGGTGCCGCCGGAATCGACGATGTCGTCGACCAGGATGCAGGAGCGGCCGGACACGTCGCCGATGATGTTCATCACCTCGGACTCGCCCGGGCGATCGCGGCGCTTGTCGACGATGGCAAGCTGGGCATCGATACGCTTAGCCAGCGCACGGGCGCGGACCACACCGCCCACGTCCGGGGAGACCACCATCCGGTTGCCGCCCTCGAGGTGTTCCTTGATGTCACGCGCCAGGATGGGCGCGGCGAAGAGGTTGTCGGTGGGAATGTCGAAGAAGCCCTGGATCTGACCGGCATGAAGATCCAGTGTCAGCACGCGGTCGACGCCGGCATGGGTGATCATGTTGGCGACGAGCTTGGCCGAGATCGGCGAGCGGGAGGCGGGCTTCCGATCCTGCCGGGCATAGCCGAAATAGGGAATCACCGCCGTGATGCGGCGGGCCGAGGCCCTGCGCAGCGCATCCGTGATGATCAGCAGCTCCATGAGGTGGTCGTTCGTGGGGTACGAGGTCGACTGGATGATGAACACGTCCTCGCCGCGCACATTCTCCTGGATCTCGACGAACACTTCCATGTCCGCAAAGCGCTTCACCTGAGCTCTGGCCAGGGGAACATTAAGATAGGCGGAGATGGCCTCCGCCAGCGGACGATTGGAATTTCCCGCAACGAGCTTCATGAAAGCAACTTTGGCTCTGTGTGACCGACAAAGCCCGCTGCGCAACGCCGTGATCCCTGCGCGGCCGGGCGCAAGGGTCTTAGCAGCGATATCAAACCGTCACAATACATGTGAGCGGCTTTGGTGGACCGCAAAACCGGGTTGTTGCCATGCGGTCATTGCATTGCAACTCCGTCCTCCTCGGGCGAAATCTCTGTGGTTTGAACTTCTGCAGTCTGAATTGGCGCTTCGGCCGTGGGGGGTGTCTCCGACTTGGCTACGCTCAGGAAATCGGCGATTTCGCCCATGCTGGCTTGGGCCAGCTTGGCAAGGGCTTGCTTGTCGAGGGACGACAGGGAGGCAACCGGCGCTGGGCTCGACCCCTCCAGGCGCTTGGCCCGGCGCTTCTGGGAATCGAACACGTCCCAGACATAGGCCACCTTGGTTTCGCCGTCCTCGGTCGCGGTCGAGAGATAGCCGCGGACCCGGTAGCGCGCCTCGGCGCTGGCGCCGACGAGGTCGACCTTGCGGTCGGTGGCTGCGGTGGCGAGTTCCTCGGTCAGGGCGGTGCGGATCGGAGCCGGTGCCCCGTCGATGCTCTCGAGGGCGACGGGGATGCCTTCGGGCGAGGCGCTGAATGTGCCCTGGCAGGCTCCCAACGCGGCCGTCAGCATGATCGCAGCAAGCCGCCGTGCAAGCATCATCCTCGCCATGAGAGCCCCCGTTGTTCTTTCTTCGTAACGAAGTCTTAAGCTTAACGGAGGTGCTCGTCCAGTTCAGCCGTGCCGTCGCAGCCGGATCGCCAGCGAATCGAGCCCCAGGGTGACGAGGCCCGCCACCAGCCCCCAGAAGGCGGAGCCGATGCCGAAAAGTGTGAGCCCGGATGCCGTCACCGCCAGGGTGATCACCGCTGGAAAGATCTTGGACCCCTCGGAAAGGGCGGAGCCCAGGGCTCCTGCGAAGGCGCCGAGGAGAGCCAGCCCCGCCACGGTCTTGATGAGTTCCGGGGGCAGCGCCGCGATCAGGCCGATCAGCGCCGCGCTGAAGACAGCGAAGATCAGGTAGCTCAAGGCGTAGAAGGGGCCGACCATCCAGCGCTTCGAGGGATCGGAATGGGTATCGGGTCCGGTGCAGATCGCCGCCGAGATCGCCGCGAGGTTGCTGGTGTGGGCGCCGAAGAGGGCGGTGACCATGGAGGCCAATCCCGTCACGGCCAGGATCGGGCGGGACGGGGGCTGATAGCCAGAGGCCTTGAGCACGGCAAAGCCCGGCAGGTTCTGGGATGCCATGGTCACCAGGAACAGGGGCAGACCAAGCCCGATCAGCGCCGTTAGCTCGAACACGGGTTTGATGAAGGTGAGAGAGGAGAGGTCGAGGTCCGAGCTCAGCGGCCGGGCCATTGCGCCGCCTAAGGCAATTGCCAACCCGACGAACAGCACCGCCAGCACGGCCAAAGCCGGATTGAACAGGCGTACTGCCAGGAAGATAGCCACGAGAGGCAGCACGAGACCGGGCGCACCTTGCGCGCTCTGGAACACCCCGACGACGAACTGGAGCAGCACGCCCGCCAGCATGGCGGCCGCGATGGATGTCGGAATGCGCTCGATTGAGCGCCCAAACGGCTTGATGAGGGCCGCCAGTACGATGAGGGCACCTGCGAGCAGGAAGGAGCCGACAGCGGCATGGATCGAAATGCCTGATGATGCGGCGATCAGGGCAGCGCCGGGAGTCGACCAGGCCGTGATCACCGGCATCCGATAGCGGACGCTCAGGTAGCCGCTCGTCGCCGCCATGGCGAGACACAGGGCCGCCACCCAGGAAGAGGTCTGCGCCGCATTGGCGCCTACGGCCTGCGCCGCCGCGATGATGATCGCGATGGTGCTGCCGAACCCCACCAGGGCCGCCACGACGGCTGATGTGACGATCGACAGGCGCATGTCCGGCTCCGCTGTATTCCAAGAGCTTGGCGGTTTAGCCCGAACGCCGGGGCTGCGCCAGTTCGTCGGCGGTACTTTCCTCTCGACTCCCGAGCCCTTAAATCTCCTTCATGAGTCGCAACACCACCAATGACGTCCCACCGGATATTCTGGACAACGAAGAAGACGATCAGTCTGTCGCCCTTGAGAGCGGCTCGGATGTCGAGTTCGACCTGGAGGCGCGGCACGGAGGTCATCCGGCATTTCTGGAACACGCTTCCGAATGCGCCCGGCGTCTACCGCATGCTCGATGCCAAGGGCGACGTTCTCTATGTGGGCAAGGCGAAAAGCCTGAAGAACCGCGTGGGCTCCTATGCCCGTGGTCAGGCGCATTCCAACCGCATTGCCCGGATGATCGGCGAAACCTCGTCGATGGAGTTCGTCACCACGGCGACGGAGACCGAGGCGCTGCTGCTTGAGGCCAATCTCATCAAGCAGCTCAAACCCCGCTACAACGTGCTGCTGCGGGACGACAAGTCGCTGCCCTACATCCTGCTCACTGCAGACCACGAGGCGCCGCAGCTCGTGAAGCATCGCGGCGCGCGAAAGCGCAAGGGCGATTACTATGGCCCCTTCGCCAGCGTCTGGGCGGTGAACCGCACCATCAACGCGCTTCAGCGCGCGTTCCTGCTACGCTCCTGCAACGACAGCTACTACGAGAACCGCACGCGGCCGTGCCTGCTGTTCCAAATCAAGCGCTGCTCGGGCCCCTGCACCAACGAGATCTCGCACGAGGATTATGCCGGGCTTGCCGCCGAGGCGCGGGCGTTTCTCTCAGGCAAGTCGAATGCCGTGAAGCAGCGCATCACCGAGGAGATGCAGCAGGCCGCGGAAGAGCTCGAGTTCGAGCGCGCGGCGCGCTGCCGCGACCGCCTGGCGGCGCTCTCGGCCATCCAGGGCGTGCAGGGCATCAACACCCAGTCGGTGGAGGAGGCGGATGTGTTCGCCCTCGACGAGCAGGCCGGGCAGTTCTGTGTCGAGGTGTTCTTCTTCCGCAACTGGCAGAACTGGGGCAATCGCGCCTACTTCCCGAAGGCCGACAAGTCCATGAGTCGCGAGGAGGTTCTCGGCTCATTCATCGCTCAGTTCTACGACGACAAGCCCGCGCCGCGCCTCGTCCTGCTCTCGCATGAGATCGAGGATGCGGAGCTGATGGCGGCCGCGCTCTCGACCAAAACCGACACGAAGGTCGAGATCCATGCGCCGCAGCGCGGCGAGCGGCGTCAGCTCATCGAATATGTGCTTCGCAATGCCCGCGAGGCGCTCGGCCGGCGGCTTGCCGATACGGCCTCGCAGCAGAAGCTTTTGGTCTCCCTGGGCCAAGCCTTCGGGTTGCAGAAGCCGCCACGGCGGGTCGAGGTCTACGACAACTCGCATATCATGGGCACCAATGCGGTCGGCGCCATGGTGGTGGCAGGCGCCAACGGCTTCATGAAGCAGCACTACCGCACTTTCAACATGAAGTCGGAGGACCTGAAGCCCGGCGACGATTACGGCATGATGCGCGAGATGCTGCAGCGCCGCTTCACCCGCCTGGTGAAGGAGGAGCCGCGAGCCGCCGATGGGGATGGCGCTGCACAGGGAGATGACGGGTTTCCTGCATGGCCCGATCTCGTGCTGATCGATGGCGGTAAAGGGCAGCTCGAGGCCGCGCGCAAGGCGCTTGCGGAGGTTGGCGTCAGCGAGGACGATGTGGCGCTGATCGGCATCGCCAAGGGACGTGACCGCGATGCGGGTCGCGAGACCTTCTTCAAGCCGGACCAGCCGCCTTTCAAAATGCCACCCCGGGATCCTGCGCTCTATTTCGTGCAGCGCCTGCGCGACGAGGCGCATCGCTTTGCCATCGGGGCGCACCGGGCCAAGCGCAAGCGCGAACTGGTGAAGAACCCGCTCGATGAGATTCCTGGCATCGGACCGACCCGCAAGCGGGCGCTCCTGCACCATTTCGGAACCGTCAAGGCGATCCAGCGGGCCGCCCTGGAGGATCTGATGAAGGCGCCGGGGGTGAACGCCGCCACGGCCCGCGCGGTCCATGACTTCTTCCACGAACGGGGTTGAATCCTGCGCAATGCGGTTCACGTAAGGGTGACGGTGTGTAATTGCAGCCCTGCGCGATTGACGACGTGTCCATCCTCATGCTTCCTGCGGGTGCTATGAAGAGTGCTTCTTCCATAGGCCGCTCGAAGGCCTTCAACCTGGCCAACATGCTGACCTACGGGCGGCTTGTGGCGGTGCCGGCCGTGGTCGGCCTCCTGTTCTGGCCCGAGGACCATTGGTCCCGCTGGGCGGCGCTGATCGTCTTTGCCGTGGCGGCCATCACCGACTACCTCGACGGCTACGTGGCGCGCACCTATGGGCAGCAATCGGCCCTCGGGCGCATGCTCGATCCCATCGCCGACAAGCTTCTCGTGGCCGCCTGCCTGCTGATGCTGGTGGCGGTCGGCACGATCCATGGCTGGGCGCTCTGGGCTGCCATCGTGATCCTGTGCCGCGAGATCCTGGTCTCGGGCCTGCGCGAGTTCCTGGCCGAGCTGAAGGTGAGCGTGCCCGTGAGCCGGGTGGCCAAGTGGAAGACCACCCTGCAGCTCGTGTCGCTGGGCTTCCTGATCGCGGGCCCGGCCGGCGAGACGGTTCTGCCGAACAACACCCTCATCGGCATCATCCTGCTCTGGGTGGCGGCGGTTCTGACGCTCTATACCGGCTGGGACTACTTCAAGAACGGCATCCACCACCTCATGGACGAGGGCTAGAGCCATGAAGCTCGTCTATTTCGCATGGGTGCGCGAACGCGTCGGCAAGACGGACGAGGAGGTCGAGGTGCCGGAGAGCATCCGGACCGTGGCCGATCTTGTGCGCTGGCTCAAAGGCCGGGGCGAGGAATACGGCTACGCCTTCGAGAACGAGGGCATCGTCCGGGCGGCCATCGACCATGTCCACGTCAAGCCCGAGGCCTCCATTGCCGGCGCGCGGGAGATCGCCTTCTTCCCGCCGATGACAGGAGGCTAGCTCCTCAAGGGGCGGCACCGCCATGATCCGCACCATCCGCATCCAGCCTGAGACCTTCGATACCGCTGCCGAGACGGCAGCCCTGACCGAAGGGCGAGCGGATATCGGCGCTCTGGTCGCCTTCACGGGTCTGTGCCGGGACGAGGGCGGGCGGCTCACCGCCCTTGAACTCGAGCATTATCCCGGCATGGCCGAGGCCGAGATCGACCGGATCGCCGAGCAGGTGGAGAGCCGCTGGCCTCTGCTGGGCCTGACCGTCATTCACCGCTTCGGCCGGATCTCCCCCGGCGAGGAGATTGTGCTGGTTCTGGCCGCCAGTGCCCATCGCGCGGCTGCCTTCGAGGCAGCGTCGTTCATGATGGATTATCTCAAGACGCAGGCTCCCTTCTGGAAGCGCGAGCATCTCAAGGACGGCACGACCGGTGCCTGGGTCGAGGCCAAGGAGGCTGATGACCGGGCGATGGAGCGGTGGGGCTGATGCGTCAGGCTCTCCTGGCGCGGATGCCCTCCTGAAGCGCCTCCGGCGAAGGCCAGAGGTAGATGACCACCGGCCATTCGCGAGCATCGACCCTGACCATGACCTGCTTGACCACCACCCCACCGATGGCCTCGTAGAAGGACCGGAACGGGTTCTGCTCGAAGGCCCCGATGGAGATTGGGCCAGGGGCATGCGTCTTCAGCCACTCGGTCGCCTCCAGGAGAAGTCGCCGTCCGATGCCCTGACCCTGCTTGTCCGGTGAGACGTAGAGCAGAGTGACCTGCGCCACGGACCCCACGTCGTTGCGGTCACCGAGGCGCACGGCCAGGAAGCCCATTACCTTGCCGTCCTGCTCGGCAATGAGCAGACATTCTTGACGCGGATCGAAATCGGTCGAGAGCCATGCTCCGACCTCCCGGGCCCGGTAATCGGGATCGACGCGCGGGCCAAGTTCGGCTCTCGACATGAAACTGGAATAGGCTTGGCGCCAGCCGTCAGCCAGAATTCGCCCGATGGCCGCGCTGTCAGCTTCGGTTCCAGAGCGGATTACAAGTTGGGATGGGCGGATGGACATGAGGGCTGCGCGGCATCAGAGGTGCTATTTCTTGACCTTGTGCAGCGAAAGGCGGACCATTGCGAGAGAAATGACACGCGGAGATGCCTTATGCGCAGCGTGGTCTTTGTTCTCGGATTGATGGTTTTGAGCACCGCAGGCGCCCATGAGCGGCCGGCGCCACCCTGGCAGGTTCAAGCTCCCACTCACAATCCGCTCGACTGTTATTGTCGAGCGCAAGGAAAGATGTTCGCCCCGGGAGAGAAGGTGTGCCTGAAAACGGCCGATGGGCCACGGCTCGCCCAATGCCGGATGGAGATCAACGTCATGTCCTGGAGTCTCTCGGAGGCACCGTGTCCCGAGTCATAAAAATCATAAAAAACGCTGCCGGTAAGGGCAGCGCGGAGGGACCATGAAGATCGTCGAGCAATTCGCGAGGACTCGCGAGGAATCGTAGGGCTTCGTCTCAGAGGAGGCCGGCAACGACCGCGAGAATGAAGGACGAGGACACGCAGACAGCCGCGATATTGAGCTTGGACGTCCAGTCCAGGTTCGTCGTCAGATGCATGATAAGCCCCTGTCCGTGCGAGGGATTAACTCCCTCTCTGAATGGATAGGTAAGGTACCAAACCCAGGCGGTTGTGAGAAGCACCTCCGACGAGCTAGGCAATATTGGGAGGGATAGGAGACAAGGTTAATAAAAAGTTAACACCTTGTTTTTATTGGCCCGTAATCGTTTTCAACGCTCGGCGAAAAAAGTTCCTGCTCCATTGTGACGCACCCTATGTTTCGCAGGGTCGTTGGAGGGCAGGCGGGTGAAAACGGACCGAATCGGCACCCTCCTTGAGTCGGGGAGGAAGCTGTTGACGAGATGTTTACGGGCCCGGTCCTAATCTAGGCCCATGCGTCGTGGGTTAGTTGCGTTTTTTGCCCTATCGCTCATTGGGCTCGGGGTTACCGGTTGCGGACTGTTTCGGTTCGAGCAGCGTGAGCCTTGGCGCGCGCAGGCCGAGGAGGCTTGCCTGTCGCAGCGGCTCGTGCAGCCTTCGGCCTACATGGCCCTGAGCTCGAAGATCGAAGGTCCCGGCGTCTGCGGCATGGATTACCCGTTCAAGGTCTCGGCCTTCAACAATGGCGTCGTCGGCCTGAAATCGAAGGTGACCCTTGCCTGCCCGATCATTCCGCAGATCGATACCTGGCTCGACGAGATCGTGAGGCCTGCCGCCGAGATGTACTTCGGCGTGCCGCTCGCCGACATCAAGGCTGGCTCCTATTCCTGCCGCCCACGCAACAACCAGCGGGGTGCCAAGCTCTCGGAGCATTCCTTCGGCAATGCCCTTGACGTCATGGGCTTCGTCCTGACGGACGGTCGGGAGATTTCCGTGATGAAGGGCTGGCGGGGCAGGGACCCTGCCGAGCAGGAGTTCCTGCGCGAGGCCTTCGTCGGCGCCTGCCGCTATTTCACGACGGTTCTCGGGCCGGGCTCCGACGCTTTCCATTACGATCACTTCCACATCGATTTGGCGCGCCACGACCCGAAAGGGCAGCGGCGCATCTGCAAGCCGATCCTGAAGTTCGCGCCGCGGATCGACCCCGAGAAGAGCCAGGAGGTGCTCCAGAGCGCCGCCGCCGCGGGTGATCTGGCCCCGGTGGATCTCGAGCAGGACGTGCCGGAAGGCGAAGCCTACATCCCGCCCGCGCCGCCGCCGCCGACCCCCACCCTGTCGGCTCCGGTGCAGCGCTACTCGTCCTCGAACGGCTACGCGGCCGAGGCTCCATCCTATCCGCCGCCCGGACGGCTCCCGGAGCAGACCTATGCCCCGCCCAGGCCGCCGGCGCGTCCGGTCAATGCGCCGATGATGCTGAACCGCCACGCCCTTTATTAAACCACAAGCGGAGCCTTGACCTTCTCAGGGATCGCCCACATGGTCGGTGGAACAAGATCCGAAGACCTGTTGGAGCATCCGAATGAAGTGGCTGGCGGCTGTCATCTCCTGCATGATGTTGAGCGCACCTGCGATCGCCCGCGAGATCACCCCTGCGGAGCGGCGGGAAGAGCCTTTCGACGCCTCGCTGCCAGCCTGCGCCGATCCGTCCGTGCTCCGCGACATCAGCGTCAATTTCCAGAACAAGGAACACAAGTTCTGGAACTCCAACCTGCAGATCGTCGCCTTCGAGCGGGTGCAGCAGGTCGCCTGGCGCCCCTGGGGTCTCGACTACATTCCCCGCCGCTACTGCACCGGGACGGTGGTCGTGTCCGACGGCTACAAGCACAAGATCAACTTCTCGATCCGTGAGGATCTCGGGTTCATCGGCATCGGCTGGGATACGGAGGCCTGCGTGGACGGCTTCGACCGTCACTATGCCTTTGCGCCCCATTGCAAGCAGGCGGCTCCTTGATCCTGCGCTGGTGCCTCACTTTCGCGGGCGCCTGCTTTCTCCTGCTCTCGCCCACGGCGGCCCAGGGGCCGCGGGAGGCGAGAGGCGCCCCCATGGGGCAGTTCGACTTCTACGTGCTCGCACTCTCCTGGTCGCCGGGCTTCTGCGAGAACAGCGGCCGCCGGAGCCGGCAATGCGACAGCGGCAGCGGTCTCGGCTTCGTGACCCATGGTCTCTGGCCGCAGAATGAGAAGGGTTATCCCAGCTTCTGCGAGCCCGGCGGACGTTTCGTGCCGCAGGCGGCCATCACCGATGCCGACGGTCTCTTCCCGGACAGCAATCTGGCGCGCTACCAGTGGCGCAAGCATGGAACCTGCACGGGAGAATCCCCGAGCGGCTATTTCCAGGCCGTTCGACGCGCCCGCGAGCTCGTTCGGGTTCCTGACAGCTTCAAGGGACTGGACAGCCGCTCCCGGGTGCTGCCGAACGAGATCGAGCAGGCCTTCCTGAATGCCAATCCGGGCTTGCGCCCCGACATGATTTCGGTTTCCTGCAGGCGGCGCATCTTCCAGGAGGTGCGCATCTGCCTCGGCAAGGACCTGCGCGGCTTCCGCCAGTGTCCCGAGGTCGATCGCGACGGCTGCCGCGCGGGCGAGATCACAGTCCCGGCCGTCAGGTAGCGCATCTCCTGAGTGGGCGGCCTGCATTGGGCCCGATGCCGTAGGACAGACATGAATTACCGCCACGCCTTTCACGCCGGCAATTTCGCCGATGTCATGAAACACGCCCTCCTGGTGCGGATCCTCGCCTATCTCCAGCGCAAGGAGACCCCGCTTCGCGTCATCGATACCCACGCGGGAATCGGCCTCTACGACCTGACGGGCGACGAGGCCGAGCGGACCGGGGAATGGATCGAGGGGATCGGGCGCCTGGACGAGGCCCTTGCCCCGGAGGCGGAGGAGATCCTGGCTCCCTATCGCAAGGTGATTGCCAATGTACGCGCCCGGTATGGAGAGACCATCTATCCCGGCTCCCCCGGCATCGTGCGCGAGATCCTGCGGCGGCAGGATCGGGGCGTGTTCGTCGAACTGCACCCGGCCGACCACGCGGTGCTGAGCGAGGCCTTCAATGAGGTTTCCAACCTGAAGGTTATGCATCTCGATGGCTGGACGGCGCTGCATGCCCTCATCCCACCCAAGGAGAAGCGCGGCCTCGTGCTGATCGATCCTCCCTACGAAAAGCCGAATGAACTGGACCGTCTTGGCACGGAGCTTCTGGCAGCCCTGAAGAAGTGGCCGACAGGTGTCTATGTCGGCTGGTATCCGATCAAGGATGTGCACACCGTCGATGCGGTGGCCGCGCGCCTTCATCGGGAGAGTTCGCGTCCGGGCTTGAGGCTCGAACTCTATGTGGACGATCCCCGCGATGCATCACGGCTCAACGGCAGCGGGCTCTTCGTTCTCAATCCGCCATGGTCATTGAGAGATGAGGCGGAGGCTCTTCTGCCCGCTCTGGCGGAGCGCCTGTCGCGCAGCGGCTACGGGGCTTATCGCTGTGAAGCCTTCGGTCCCCCTGCCTAAAACGGATTGCCGCAGGCGCCGCGACCGTTCATGACTTGAGCACTCTTTCACATCAGGGATTTGCTCATGCTCGTTCTCCGCTCTTCGCCCGCGTCGCCCTTCGGCCGGAAGGTGAAGCTCTCCGCCGCGATCCTCAACCTGTCCGACCGGCTGGAGATTGTCGATGCGGACACGCTGAACCCTGAGGATTCGATCCGCCAGCAGAACCCGCTCGGCAAGATCCCGGCGCTCATCCTCGAGAACGGGGATGTGCTCTACGATTCCCGTGTGATCGTGGATTACCTCGATCATCTGGCCGGCGGCGGGCGCGTCATCCCGAACGGGCCGGAGCGGTTCACCGCCCTGCGCGATCAGGCGCTGGCCGACGGCATCATGGATGCGGCGCTGTTGCAGGTCTATGAGGGGCGCTTCCGCCAGGAGGGCAAGCGCGAGCCGAAATGGGTCGACCATCAGGCCGACAAGGTCCGTCGCGGCCTCGACCATGCGGAGGCAAATTTGTCCGCACCCGGTCAGAACCTGCATATCGGTCAGATCGCTCTCGCCTGCGCCCTGGGCTATCTCGACCTGCGCTTCGGCGGACGCTGGCGCGAAAGCTATCCGAAGCTCGTGGCATGGCTTGCCGATTTCGAGGCACGTGTCCCGGCCTATGCCAAGACCCGAGTGACGCCCTGAAACGAAAAAGGCCCGGGGTTTCCCCGGGCCTTTTCTGTCTCGTGGGAGACGGATCTTAGTAGGTGCCGAAGCGGAAGTTCAGACCAGCGCGCACCACAC